>JAYVRT010000688.1:0-4531 GCA_043776025.1 Archangiaceae bacterium
CTGCGGGCGATTTGCTGGCGTTCTTTCCACAGCGCGTCGGCGCGCTTGAGCTGCTGCAGGCCGAGCGATGACGCGATGTCGGTGAGGTTGTACTTGAAGCCCGGCGCGTCGATTTCGTAGTACCAGCTGCCCTCGCTGGTGAAGCGCTTCCAGGCGTCGCGGCTGATGCCGTGGAGCGACATCACCCGCATCCGGTCGGCCCACTTGTCGTCGTTGGTGACCGCCATCCCGCCTTCGCCAGTGGTGATGCATTTGTTGGCGTAGAAGCTGAAGCAGGTGATGTCGGCCGTCGCGCCGGCCTGCTGCCACGGGGCGCTGGAGTCCGGACGGTAGAAGGCGGGGAGCGTGTGCGCCGCATCCTCGATCACCGGGACCCCGAATTCTTTGCCGAGCGCGGCGACGCCGACGACGTCGACCATCTGCCCGCCGTAGTGCATCGGGATGATCGCCTTCACCTTCCCGTAGGGGCCCGTGAGGCCGGCGGTCGGCTTGCCGTCGCGCAGCGCCTCGAGGGTCGCGCGAAGCTTCGGGACGTCGAGGCACATCGTCCGAGGCTCGCAGTCGACCAGGACGGGGACGGCGTCGAAGTAGCGGACCACCTCGGCGGTAGCGGCGAAGGTCATCGTGGGGACGAGCACCAGCTCGCCGCGCTCCAGGCCGATCGCCTCGAGCGCCAGGTGCAAGGCGGCAGTACACGAGTTGAGCGCGATCGCGTGCTTCGCCCCAACCTTCGCCGCGAAGTCGGCCTCGAACTGCTTGGTGCGCGGGCCGGTGGTCAGCCAGCCAGACTTGAGGCAGGCGACGACCTCGTCGATCTCGGCCTGGGTGATGCTGGGGCGGAAGAATGGAACGGCCATGGGCGGGGCTTACCGCAACTGGTGCCCGGTCGTCCCGCAAGCGTTCAGGGCCGGCAGAGCCTCGACCCCGGGTTTGCCCGCCGACCCGAACGGCACCTAAGCTGGAAACTTCTGTTGGGGGTGTTCGTGCGCCTGTCCATTGCCGGAGCTTTCGTCACCGCCACGGTTGCGTTCACCGCGAGCGCTGCGCCTCCCTGCACTCCAGCGTGGAGCACGGTCGACGACTTCCTTCTCCCCACGACGACCCTGGCAGCCGCTGCCGCGATCACGACGTCCCGCAACTCGGTCTATGTGGCGGGCATGTCGTCGGACACGGCCACCGGGCACTGGGTGGTGCGAAAATTCCGCAACGGAGTCTGGTCTACCGTCGACGACTACATCTACTCGATCGGCCTGCGCTCACACCCGCAGGCCATCGTCCGTACAGGTCGCGACGTGTTCGTCGCCGGGGGCGGCAACAACGCCTCAAACGCGGGTCCCTGGCTGGTGCGGCGCTCGACCAACCGCGGGGCCACCTGGTCGCTGATCGACACCTTTGAAGATCCGGCGGCGCCGGCAAGCTTCGCCAACGCGGCGGTGGTGGATCGCAATGGCGCGATCCTCGTGGGCGGCCCCAGCAACGTCGGAGCGGTCGGCTACCACTGGGTGGTTCGATCGAGCGCAAACCTCGGCGCCTCGTGGACGACGAGCGACGACGTCGCGCCGATGACCGCCGCCGCCGGCGTGACCGGGTTGGCGCTGGCGACGAACGGCGACGTGTATGCCTGCGGCTACAACTGGGATGGCGCCCAGTACCGTTGGCAGGTGCGAAGACGTCCCGCCAACTCGGCCGCCTGGTCGATGGTGGATGACTTCGTACCGAGCGGTCTGACGACACCCAACGGCCTGTTCGCCTACGGCGTCGCGGCGGGCGCCGGGACAGTGATGGTCGCTGGCGCCTACCTCGTCGGCGGTGCCTACCACTGGGTGGTGCGACGGAGCACGAACTCCGGTGCGTCCTGGACCGTCGCGGATGACTTCGGCAGCGTCTGCATCCCCCATGCGATCGGCTACGACTCGACCCGCGACGCCTGGTACGCCGTCGGACGCTGCGCCACCGGCAGCGCCTACAGTTGGATCACCCGACGCAGCGCGGACGGCGGCGCGACCTGGACGACCGAGGACACCTACCAACTCACCCCCGGGGAATCGAGCCGTGCGATGGCGGTGGGCGTCACGGGCCGCGGCGAGGTCTATGTCGCGGGGCGCGGCGGCCTCGGCGCCACCACCCACTGGATTGTCCGCCACCGCACCTGCAACTGAGCCCGGCTCAGCGCGCGAGCGAGTTGAGCTTCTCGATCGCGGCGGCGGCCTCTTCGACCGCGGGATGGCGGCCGGTCCCGGGCAGCTTGAGCACCGCGGCCGCCGTGCGGACGAGGATCCCAGCGTCGTAGAACGGCGACGAGCGCACCACCCCCTCGAGGGCGACTGCCAGCTTGGCGGGCATGATCGCTTCGAGGTACGCACGTTCCCGGTCGGCGGCCGCCTGCAGCAGTGACTCCTCGTCCCGAAAGACGAGCGACGCGAGGTCAGTGATGCCGGGGCGAACCGCGAGCAGCGGCTCCCACTCGGGCCGGTAGTGGCGCACGTACCGCTCGGCTTCGGGCCGGGGCCCGACGAGGCTCATCTCGCCCCTGACGACGTTGAGCAGCTGCGGCAGCTCATCGAGCTTGGTCTTTCGAAGCAGCCGGCCAACCCGGGTGATCCGGCTGTCCCCCGACGCGGTGATCGCCGGGCCGGCGTTGTCGGCCACCATCGATCGGAGCTTGAAGATCCGCAGGGGCCGGCGGTCCCGGCCAACGCGGGTCTGGACGAAGAATGACGGGCCAGGGGAATCGAGCTTCACCAGCACCGCCAGCGCGCCGATCATCGGGGCCGCGGCACACAGCGCCGGCACCCCGATCGCCAGGTCGATGACGCGCTTCCAGCTCATGGCAGCCGCGCGCGGAACCAGTCGACCGTGCGACGAAGCCCCTCCTCGAACGCGACCTCTGGGCGCCAGCCGAGGGTCTTCGCGGCGAACCGCGCGTCGAGCGCGCTCCGGCGCACCTCGCCGAGCCTGCCCCTGGCGTAGAGCGCTGGCCGATGCGATCCGGCGGCATCCGCGATCAAGGCGTAGAGGCGGTTGACGTCGGTCTCCACCCCAGTGCCGATGTTGACGCAACCACAGAAGGTCGTCGACAGGGCGAGGACATTCGCGCGCACCACGTCGTCCACGTAGACGAAGTCGCGGGTCTGCCCACCGTCGCCGAAGATCGTGCACTCCTGGGTACGCAGACAGCGGTTGGCGAAGATGGCGACGACGCCCGCTTCACCGTGCGCGCTTTGCCGTGGGCCGAAGACGTTCGAGTACCGGAGCGCGACATAGTGCAGGCCGTACATCCTACGAAACGCCTCCAGGTAGAGCTCACTGGCGCGCTTGGCGACCCCGTAAGGTGACGCGGGGCCAGCAGGCGCGTCCTCCGCGGCAGGAAGCGGTGCGTTCTCGTCGTAGATCGCCCCTCCCGACGAGGCCATCACCACCCGCTCGAGGCCACCCGCCTTGCGCGCCGCCTCGAGGACATTGAGCAGCCCACCGAGGTTGACGTCACAGTCGTACCGAACCTCGTCGACGGACCGGCGAACGTCGATCTGCGCGGCGTGGTGGTTGAGCACCTGGGGGCGAAACGCCGCCAGCGCCCGCGCCGCCTCCGGCGAGCGGATGTCTGCCTCGACCAGGGTCGCGCTCGGGGAAACCTGCGCTCGAACTCCTGACGACAGGTCGTCGATCACCAGCAACTCGTGGCCTGAGGCCGCGAGCGCGTCGCAGATCTGGGAGGCGATGAACCCCGCCCCCCCAGTAACGGCAATCTTCATCCGTGGAAGATGGCGAGAAGGCGCGGCCTAAAGCAACTGCCGATTGACCGCGGGACTAACCGAAGAAGTCCTGGAGCGCGGTAATCGTTTGGGGGCGATCGACAAGGACCGAGATCGCCTCCACGCCCATCTGCGCCGCCTGGATCGTCGTGAAGTAGGGGATCGAGAGCATCAGGGCCTCGCGGCGAATCGAGAAGCTGTCGGCGATCGCCTGGCGACCGAGCGAGGTGTTGATCACCAGCGCGATCGAAGCGGCGCGCAGCAGATCCACCGCGTGTGGGGAGCCGTCCTTGACCTTGTTGATCCGGTCGACCTCGAGGCCGGCCGAGGCCAGGTAGCGCGCGGTGCCCTCCGTAGCGCAGAAGCTGAACCCGAGCGTCCGCAACCGCCGCGCGAGCTCAACGGCGTGTTGCTTGTCGGTATCCTGGACGGAGATGAAGACCTTGCCTGAGGCAGGCAGCCGGACGCCCGCGGCGAGCTGCGACTTGGCGAACGCGGTCGCAAAATCGCGGCCGACCCCCATCACCTCACCGGTCGACTTCATCTCCGGCCCCAGCAGCACGTCGACGCCGGGGAAGCGCGCGAAGGGAAACACGGCCTCCTTGACCGCGACCCGTTGGGGATCCGAGCGATCGCCACTCCAGATCTCCTCCAGCGTCTTGCCCGCCATGCACATCGCGGCCAGCTTCGCCAGCGGGCGTCCCGTGGCCTTGGCCACGAAGGGCACGGTGCGCGAGGCACGCGGGTTCACCTCGAGCACGAAGATCTGCCCGTCCTGG
>JAYVRT010000689.1:0-16491 GCA_043776025.1 Archangiaceae bacterium
AGGACGTCGCCACCGCGCGCACCGACCTCGAAGCGGCGAGGGCCTTGTCCGATGAGGCGAAACGGACGCGCGCCGTTGCCACGGCCGAGGCTGCTCTGAGGGCCCGAACGAAGAGCCTGGCCCGGGTGGAGGTCGAGGTCGAAGAGCTCACGCTCGACAAGGCGCTCCAGGCGGCGAAGGACGAGGTCGCGGCGGCCGAGAAGCAGCAGGAGGATCTCAAGCGCCAGATGACCGAGACCTCCGCGATCACCTCGCCGGCGAGTGGGCTGTTCCTCGCGCCCGAGAACGCGGTGGGCCTGAAGCTGCAGGCGGGCGACCCCTTCGGCAGCATCGTCTCGAAGACCGCCCGGGTCGAAGCCACCGGGCCGTTCTCCGTCCAGCTGCCGGTGCCCGACGCCAAGCTCGATCTCGAGGTGGTGAAGCTGTCCGTCGGCAACGAGGCGTGGGCCGATGGGCCGAACGGGCGGACGCTGACCGGCACCATCGAGGTCCGCGACGCGACCTTGTTCGACAAGCCGCTCGAGCTGCAGCTCGACTTCGGCCAGCGGCCGTTCTTCAAGGAGCTGTTCGGCAGCCCCTGAGGCTGCCCGGGTGTGCGCGCCTCGTTCGCACGGTTGTCTCCGCCCTGAGGCGGGGCGGTCGTCGTACGACCGCGAGGAGCGCCCGCGCAGCCAGCCCTGGGTCAAGGGACGAGGAACGCGAGGCAGACCCGCATCACCATCACGTCGTTCGCCCGGGGGACGACCTGCTGCTCGACGAACCGGGTCGGATCTGGCTTGCCCGAAGCGGCGAGCTCCTGCTCGAGCTGTTCAATCGCGATCTGAAGGTCCTGAATCTTCCCCTCGGTGGAGTTCTGCTGGCGCTGCTTCGACAGGGCCGAGCCGACACCGCCCAGTGATCGACTCCTGCCCGCCAGAAAACCAAGCGCGCTGGCGCCGATCGACACCCACTTCTCGGTCTGCCGCCCGGACAGCTCCTGCTGCGCCTGGGCGAGGTCGGCGCGTTTGCGCTCGAGCTTTCGGGTCAAATCGACCACCTTCTTCGAGCCACTCGCGATGGAGAGCACCCGCGCGCTGAACGCCTCGGCGCTTTCGTCTGGCAGTGAGAGCAGCTTCGTCACCGGGTCGAACCACAGCCGCGCGTTCATCTTCGAAGGCAGCCGATCCTTGACCGCCGCCAGCAGCTTCGCCGCGCGGGTCGTGGTCGCCCACGCCGGCAGCGCCACCAGCTTGATCCCCGGCCCAGGCGTGGTCTGGAAGGTGGTGCCTTCGAGCAGGTAGGGCTTACCCTCGAGCATCTCGCCCGGGCCGAAGGTGTTGGCCAAAGGGAAGCCGACCTCATGCGTCGTCTCGTCGGTCACCTGGGACCCAAGCCGGAAGCGGACGGCGAATTTCACGTAGAGAATCGCCTCGGATTGCCCCTCGTCCATCTCGTACAGAGGCCCCAGCTCCGGTTCGAGGCCCACCGGCCCGCCGACCGGCGCGGCGCTGGGCGGGGCCGCGGCAGACGGCGTCGAAACGGGCGCCACCGCGGTCGCCGCCGCTGCCCCTTGAATTCGGGCGAGGGTGGTCAACTCCGCCGTCGAGAGCGGTCCGCGCAGCATCGAGTGCGCGTCCCGGGAGGCGAACACCACCGGGGCGGGCCGGTGCACCGAGTGGAGAAGGAACTGCCGCGGCTTCAGACTCGAAAGCTGTTCGTCCAGCGCGGCAGGGCTCACGCCCTGGGCCTGTGCCGCGGCGAGCATCGCATCGCGAATCCGGGCCTTGTCCTGCTCGGTCTGGAGCCGACCCACCAGCCAGGTGCCGATGTTGGAGAGCCCGCGGTAGTCGAGATCCACCGGGTTCTGGGTCGCGAGCACCATCGACAGCCCGAAGGCGCGGGCCTGCTTGAGCAGGTAGAGCAGCGGCTTCTTCGTCGCCGGCTCACCGTTGGGCGGGAAGTAGCCGAACAATTCGTCGATCAGGATCGCCGCCCGCACTTTGTCTGAGCCCCCCTGCTGGCGCATCCACGTGCGTGCCTTGTCGAGCAGCAGCGCGAGGGCGAAGATCCGCTCTTCGTCGGCGAGGTGAGCGATCGAGTAGACGGTCAGCCGTGGCCGGCCGTCCTCGGCGCGCAGCAGCCGCTGAAAGTCGAAGGGCTCTCCACTGCGCCACGCCGAGAACCTCGGCGATGCGAGCATCGCGTTGAAGGCGAGCCCGAGCGCCATTCGGTCTTTGCGAGGAAAGAATGTCTCGAGCGGCAGCGCGCCGACGGTCGAGAAAGGGGGGTCGATCGCGAGCCGCACCAGGTCCCCCAGCTCGAGGGGCTGCTGCTTCGCCCAGGCGTCGGTGAGCAGCTGGGTGACCAACAGGTACTCGGGATGAACGGGGTTGGCGTCGACGCCGACCAGCCCCAGCAGGGACCGCGCAGTCGCGTCGGCGGCGTCGGCCAGCTCCGTCGCCTCGGCGCCCTCGGGCACCGCGAGGGTCCCGAGCAGGTTGAGCGGCGCCACCACAGATCCGGGGGTGAACACCCTGCGCTCGAACGACGAGGACCAGGCGGTGAACTGCTCGGCCGTCACTCCCTCGGCTGCGAGCACCTGTTCGAGGTGGGCGGAGAACCCGGCCGGGTCAGCGGTGAAGGGGGCGTAGGGCTCGGGGCGCAAGCCGAAGTTGAGCAGGGCGCTCGCGAGATCGCCTTTGGAGTCGACGGCGATCACCGGGACCCCGGCGTCGAGCAGCTCCTCCATCAGCACGACGCACAGGCCCGTCTTCCCCGACCCGGTCATCCCGACGCAGAACGCGTGCGTCGAGAGGGCCTTCAGTGGCGCGGAGATCTTCGCCGCCCCCGCAGTTCCGAGCAGCAGGTCATCGGTCAGCATGGCGATGCCCCCTTTGGGTTCGCCCCAGCAACCGGGCGGCGATTCATTAGAACAGTTTTCCGAGGACGGCTCCGATGATCGCCGGTTTGGCCTCGGCGCCGGCGCCCGGCGCTCCCGCTTTGCCATTGATCAGGCTGAGCAGCTTGGGGAGCGCGGCCGTCACGACCATCGTCGCGATCCCCGGTGCGAGCCCGGTCTTCTGGGCGACGAACTGCGCCACCGGCGCGATCATCGAGTTGATCGGGCCGCCGCCGGATGCGCCGCCGAGCAATCCGCCTGCGAGCGAGGCGAGGCTTCCCCCGCCCCCGGCTGCTTGCTGCATCGTCCCTTCCGCAGTGGCGTTGACCGCCGTCGTGGCCTGGTCGGGAGTCAAACCCTGGCTCTGCAGATTCTTCAGCAGCTCCGCACCGGCGCCTGACTGCAAGAAGGGTCCTACGAGTTGGTCGAGCATCTGTTTTTCCTCCGTGACGGGTTGAAGGGGCTCGACGCAATGACGGGGCCAACCCGGCTACCGACGGTGGGTGGTCCGGAGGAAGTCCTCCGTGTGGCGTTCTGCGACGAATCGTTCTCGGCTGTCTCATTGCGCAACCGTGGACGGTGCGGCCCCATCGAGCGCCGCGTCGCGGGCCCCATCGACCGCCAGTGGCACGGACCTTGAACAATCGGGGCGCATGACTCGACTTCTTCTTGCCGCCGTCGCTGCGCTGCTCCTCGCGGGTTGCCACCCGGTGAGGGTGCCCGACACCATCCCTGGTCTGCGGACTCCTGATGGCTGTGTCTTCGTCGCGGCGAAGGCGGGCCCGAGGGGTTCGGCGCCGACGCGTTTCGTCTGCGGCAACGGGGAGCGCCTGCTTCAACCGCCGCCGCCGGAGCCGGCGATGTCTCTGCTCGAGCTGGGCCGCCTCACGGTTCAGGCCTGGACCCCGACCCAGACGGCCCTCGAATAGTCGAGCACCTTGGACGACGACGGCTCACGCGAGCACCGCCTGGAGCGCCGCGCGATTGGGCGGCTTGAACCACTCGCACCGCAGCAGCTCACGCACCCTCTGCTTCGGCACCGCCCAGACCTGGGTCATCTCTTCCCACTCTCCCAGCGAAACCAGCGCCTTCACCTGCGGATGGTCCTTGAACGCCCGGTTCAGTGTGTCGATCAGCGCCTCGAGGCCCTCGATCTCCCACTCGTGGGCGACCTCGCCGAGCTTCACGCTGAACACCGGCGGCTTTCCCCGGATGTCGAGCACCCGAAGCGTCGGTGCGTCTCCACCCATCGCCTCGAGCACGGGTCCGAGCGCCTCGTCGAGTTTCACGTCGAGCGCGATCGAGACGCCGCCCACCAACAGCTCGTGGTGACAAAGCGTCCGCAGCGGATCGGGCGGGGCCGCCGCGCGCAGCAGTCCAAGGCGCGCCAGCGTTTCGTTCTGCGCCAGCGGTGCGGCCCCGGACATTTCGCCCAGAGTAGAACCGCGCTTCGTCGGGGCTGACGCTTTTGCGTGCAGTCAGCAATGACCCAGGGTCGGCTTTGACCTCCCTCGGCGCGCGGATGTCCGCGTGATCACCCGCCCTGCCGTGGCTTATCGCTTGCTGTAGGTCCCCTCATGGTGTCGGCCCGCCAGCTCGTGAGCGCCTGCATGGTGCTTGGCTCTGCCAGCGTCCACGCCTTTCCAACCTTCGCTCGCAAGTACGAGACGGGCTGCCAGACTTGCCACGTCGCCGTGCCCAAACTGAACTCCTTCGGCATCGCCTTCCGCAACAGTGGCTACCAGTGGCCCGGAGGCGAGGCAGAGATGACGAGGGACAAGCCGGTGGTCCTCGCGGCAGACGCCAACAAGGAGGCGTTTCCCCAGACGATTTGGCCCAGCTGGCTGCCGCGCACCCCACCCATCGCGATCCTGGTGGTCGGGGAGATCGACGGCAGCCCCAGCCGGCGGGCGTTCTTTGGTGCCGAGGGTCTGGGGGTCAACGTTGAGGTGGGACTGGGCGGCGCGATCCTCGAGGACGTCGCGGTGCGCGCCGACCTCACCTTCGTCGCCAACGGGGCGGGCAAGGTCGACGTCGGCATCGAGCAGGCCTTCTTTCAGTTCCACAACCTCGAAGGGCATCAACACCTGGACCTTCGCGTCGGCAAGCTGTGGCCAGAGTTGTTCTCGTTTCCGGCCCAGGCCCTGGGTGGCGACTACTGGCTGTACGATCGGCAGCTGGGCTCCAACCCCTGGACCCTCGCAGGCCGCCCGGGTCTCGAGCTTCGGGGGACCTTGCTCTCGGGTCGGCTCCGCGCCGTCCTCGGCACCGCGGGCAGCAGCGGCGCCTTCGCTCAATCGTGGGACGTGTGGGCTCGCGTCGGCTACAAGCTCGGCGGGCTTCGCTACGACGGAGTGGAAGAGGGCGCCGCCGAGCCGGCCACTTCCGCCGATGCCTCCCGGCCGTGGCGTGACAACTCAGTCCAATTCGGGGTGTTTGCCTACAAGGGCTTCGCCGCGGCGCAACCCGAGCTCGACGCGCTGGGGGTGCTTGCTCCACCGCTTCGCGACGATTTTCTCCATGCCGGCGCTGACCTCAGCGTCTGGCTGGGCGATGCAAACCTGATCGCCGCGGTTCTCGTCGGCCACCACGCCCGCCTGGCGGCCGGCGTCGCACCCTCGTTCTTCCGCCAGGCCTCGGTTCAACTCGATTACGTGGTCTTCCCCTGGCTGATTCCCAGCGTGCGCTTCGAGGTCAGCGACGAGGCCCGGCTCCTCGAATACTCCGAAGAGGCTCCGTTGTGGCACCTGGTCTCGATGGTGAATGTGCTGATTCGCGCCAACCTCAAGGCATACGCGCTGGCCGAGGTCATCCCCAGCGCCGATCAACACCTGTCCTTCCACAAGCTGACGCTCGGCGTTCTGGCGGCTTTCTGAGCGCGCCGACTTCACCATGGCTCTGTGGGCTGGCCGCGCTGCTGGCCTTCCCGTCGCTGGCTGCCGAGCACGCGATCAGCGGCAAGATCGAGCTCAAGGGGGGCGCGAGCGCCCAGAACTCGGTGGTCTACCTCGTGGCTCCAGGAAGATCGTTCAGCCCGCCCCAACAGGCGGCGGTGATGGATCAGAGGCTGCGGGTCTACACGCCCCACGTGCTGGTGGTGATGAAGGGCCAGCAGGTGCACTTTCCCAACTCGGATCTGGTGCGCCACAACGTCTTTAGCGCCTCGAAAGTGCATCGGTTCAATCTGGGCATCTACCCGCGCGGAGAACAAAAGGAGGAAACCTTCGATCAGACCGGGGTGATCGCGTTGCTGTGCAACGTGCACCCGGAGATGAGCGGCTACATCGTCGTGGTCGACACGCCCTGGTCGGTGGTGGTCGGCGCCGACGGGACCTTTCGAATCGATGCCATCCCCCCAGGAAACTACGAGTTGGTTGCGTGGCACGAAGGGCTGGCAGAGCTGCGTCGGCCGATTGAACTCAGGGGCGATCTCACCGTGAGCCTCTCTCTTGCGAAATAGCGTGCGAAGGCCCGGCCGCTGGTCCCGAACCTCGGCGGCGACGCGCCTGGCGGTCGCCTTCGGGATCTCCGGCGGGATGCTGCTGGGTCTGGTGACCGCGGCGGCAATCTCACTGATCAGCTCGCGAGCGACGGCGAGCCGGGTCGCCCGGGAGGACATCGTCCGGCTCCGGGCCTCGCAGAGCCTGCTGTCGTCTTTCTACCGAATGCAGGTGGGAGAGGTGTTCCTCAACCTGCTGATGAACGCCGCGCAAGCGATTCCGCCCGGCGCGGCGCGAGACAACGTCGTCGAGGTCGGCAGCCGGCTCGAGTCCGACGGCCGGGTGGCGGTCTTCGTTCGCGACAGCGGCAGCGGGATGGACGCGGCGGTCAAGAAGCGGCTGTTCGACCCGTTCTTCACCACCAAGCCGGTCGGCACCGGCACCGGCCTGGGCCTTTCGATCAGCCTTGGGATCGTCACCGGGCTCGGGGGCGAAATCCGCGTCGAGAGCGAGCTCGGCCAGGGCAGTACCTTCACCGTGCTCCTCCAGCCGGCTTGAGGCCCGGCAGGTTGGTCGCGAGCCCGCCTGGGCGGTTAACCCGCTGCGACCAACTGTGGAGCAAGACCTCGGCGACCCCCGACGCTGGGGTCTCCCAACAGGCTTTGGCGATCAGCGGTGGCTTCGTCGTTGGCACCGGCACGGTTGGCGCCGGTGGCCAGCTCTTCGTGATCAACAGCACGGGCACCCCGACATGGCAGTACCCGGCGAACCCGACCTCGATTGGGCCGGGCAACGCCGACGCTCCTCCCGTGGTTTGCCCCCCTGACGCTCAGGGGCGGTGAGGAAGAAGAACCTTCGCGCGCTGGGCGAGTCTCCGGTGATTGGGCGGAGTCATCCGGCCCGATTCGACCGTCTGCCGCGAAAGGGCCGGGGCGGGCGGCAACGCTGACCTCGGCGCGCCATCGATGTTCAGGTGACGGACGCCTTTCTCAGCATCCCCAGGCTGAGCAGGAACATCCAGACGACGAAGGCGAGGAAGGCGAAGAGGGTGATCGGGCCGCCCGGGGTCAGGACTCCGTCGGGCCAGACGGCCCCCGCGCTCGCGATCAGGGTGAGCGCCGAGAGGCCCATCGCCAGCGCCCCGAGCCAGGGGCGAACCGGGCAGGTCCGCCAGACTGCCAACCCGGTGAGGAACTCGGCGCCCGCCAGGGTGATGTTGAAGAACCCGAAGCCGACGTTGGCGAGCTCCGAGGTGGCGACGACCGCGGACACACCGGGGCCGGTGGCGACGAAGACGTGCGCCTGAAACGCCGCGAGCACGACGATCCCGACCGCGTGGGCGACGAGGCCAGAACCCAACAGCCCGAGCCAGTGCCAGCCACCCTCGGCCTCTTTGGCGCGGACGATCAGCGCCAGCGTCGCCACCTGGACGATGCCCGGCAGGGAGGCGACCGCGGCCAGGTAGTTGCCGATCAGAAACGGCGAGCGGTAGGTGACGAAGTAGGTGACGATCGCCTCCTGGCCGGAGCCCGCCGGCGGCCACGGTGGAGCGATCACCCCGACCACGGACGAGAGGACGGCGAAGGCGATGCCGGTGATTCCGCACAGTCGCCGCAGCTTCTCGTCGGGCGTCATCGCCGCCTCATAGCGTGCTTTGAACGCCGCGCGCGGCGAACAATCGTGGGGTGGATCCGTGAGGCGAACGGATAGAAGAGACTTGGGCCGATGAAGATCAAGACCAACGGTATCGAGATCGAGGTCGAGGACTCGGGGGGCGGCGACGATCCGCGGCCGACGGTGCTGCTGGTGATGGGCCTGGGCGTTCAGCTCACCTCCTGGCCACCGGCCCTCGTCGAGGCGCTGGGTGCCGCTGGGTACCGGGTAATTCGCTTCGACAACCGTGACATCGGCTTGAGTCAACACTTCGACGAGCTGGGCCTGCCCAACCTCGCGTGGGCGACGATCAAGGACAAGCTCGGCCTGACGCTCGCCCCTCCGTATTCGCTCCAAGACATGGCGAACGACGCGTTGGGCGTGCTCGACGCGCTCAGCGTACCCCGCGCCCACCTGGTCGGCGTGAGCATGGGCGGGATGATCTCTCAGCGGGTCGCCGTTGCGGCGCCGGCGCGGGTGATGAGCCTCACCAGCATCATGAGCTCGAGCGGCGCCCGGGGCCTGCCGGGAATCAAGGGCTCGGTCGTGCGCACCGCCCTCACGCGACCCGCGGGGATGGCGCGCGAGCAGTTGATCGACCACGCCGTCCTGCTCTGGAAGTCGATCGCGAGCCCCGGCTTCCCCACGGATCCAACGGCCCTGCGCGCACGCCTCGGCGCTGACCTCGACCGCAGCTACCACCCCATCGGAGCCCAGCGACACCTGCTCGCCCTGATGGCGGACCACGCGCGGGCGGCCCTGCTCGATCAGATCACCGCTCCGACGCTCGTCATTCACGGCAGACAGGACCCGCTGGTCCCGTTCCCGTGCGGCGAAGACACGGCGAGGCGGATCCCCGGTTCGAAGTTCGTCCCGATCGACGGCATGGGCCACGACCTCGCTCCGGGGGCGGTGGTCCGCGTCCTCGAAGCGCTGCTGCCCCACTTGAAGGCAACGACTCCGCGCGCCGGGTAAGGCGCTGGCCCCGGTCCCCCCCGTCGCCACCCCCGCGGCGCGGCGAAGGCGGCGCGCTTCTCTCAAACCTTGATTGCGCCGGCTCGATGCGGTCGCCGGCAGCAGTGCGCGGCTGGCGCCCCACGACTCGAGCTTCCGGAAGTCTGGTCAGGGCCCTTTGCGAAAATCGCCAAGATCTCCGACCAGTCTCTGCGCCGGTCACGCGGCGCAGTCCTCCTTGAGCAGACGAGGGAGCTTTCCTCGGTTCGTCAGGACGCTTTACGGATCGCGGCAACACCAGCCACCTGGACTGCCGGACAACTTCTACAGGCCCCCGTCGGAGAGTCCGGCGGTGAGCGGCCCCAGGCAGTTCATGATTTGCCTCTGTTTTTGGAGACTTCAGATGGCCACTCTCATTCACCTCGACCCGAGCCCGGTTCGGCTTTCCCGCAGCGCCAACCTCCCGCCGCAAAGCCAGGTGGCGGAATTCTCCTCGCGGCTCAAAGCCAGCAGCGCGCCGGCCATGGGCAGTGTCTCTGGCGGCGCGGTGATCTCCGCGGCGGTCCCGTCCGTCGTGCGCGCGAGCACGTCGTACCCGTCGTATGGCACTGGCGCTTCGAACGTGGGCGGCGCGCCCTGCGGTGGCGGCGGCGCGGTCGGCGCGATGAACCAGGATCTGCTCAACGCGCAGTCGCAGAACCAGCGCATCATGGCGGAGCAGCAGCAGTTGCAGTGGTTGCGCCTGCAGCAGCAGCGGGCGGGTGGCGCGGCCAGCTCGGGAATCACCGACGTCGGAAGCACCGGCATCGGTGGCTCGATCACCGGGATGAACTCGGACCTCGTTCAGTCGCAGGCGGACAACGCGGCGCTGCTCAAGGTTCAGATCGCGCTCCAGCACGAGAACCAGGTGTTCAGCTCGGTGTCGAACGTGCTCAAGACGCGGCACGACACCGTCAAGAACTCGATCGGCAACATCCGGTAGTCGAGCCCGGCGCGCTCTTCGTCTGGCGCAGCTCCGCTTCGCACGCGCATGTGACTTCCGGCACATTCGCGGCATGCGCCGAAGAAGGTCTTCTGCGCGCATGACCAGGACACTTCTCGCTGCGCCCACATCAGTGCCCCACCGCGATCTCTCGGACCGTGTGGGCCTCATCTTCATGCGCCGCATGGTTTCGACCGCTGCCGATCGCGCCCACCTGCTGACCCTGGTCGCGAACAGCGAGCGAAACGACGAGGGCCGGATCTTCGCGGCGCTCGAACGGTGCGGGAATGACCCGTGGCTCGCGCAGGTGGTCCGCCGTCACAGCGACGACGAGGCAAGGCACGCGGCGCTGCTCGAGGCGCGGATCACCGCCAACGGCGCGGGTCGGCCCAAAATGCCCCCGAGCCTCGACATGCTCGGGCAGCTGGACGGGGCCCTTGACGGGTTGATGTCGCGGCCGATCTCGACGCGCGATGAGGTGATGCGCGCGTACCTGCTGCTGCAGGTGCTCGAGGAGCGGGCGGTCTCGCAACTTCCGCTCTTCATCGAGGCCTTCGCCGAGGTCGACCCTGCGTCCTCCGCGGTCTTCACCTTGCTGCTGGAGGATGAGCGGCGGCACCTCGGCTACTGCCACGCGATCGCGCGGCGGTACGCGCCGAGCACTGCCGTTCACGACGCGACCCTGACCCACTTTCGGCAGGTCGAAGCGCGCGTCTTCGGGCAGGGCACGATGACGAACCTGGCGTTTGTTCTCCAGCATGGGCTGCTCGACGGCCCTGGGTGGCGCGTTCTGGCGCGGCTGGGCTCGTTGATCACAGTGCCCCGCGGCACTGGCTTCGTCGACCTGCCGAGCCGCCGGACCGTCACCCGAACTGAACGCAGCGAACCGCACCTGCGTCGCCGTCGCGAGCTGCTCGCTGCGCATCCGGAGATCCGGAAGCTCTTCGGGTTCGATCGTCGCACCATCGCCGTCACGGTGGCCGTCGTCCTGGCGCAGCTCGCAGCCGCGTGGGTCCTGCAGCGGGCGGCGCCGCCGCTGCTTGCCGTCGTCGCGCTCGCGTGGGGCCCGGGGGCGATCCTCTCCCACTGGTTGGGTCAGAGCATTCACGAGACCGCGCACAACCTCGCCGCTCGCGGGCGCCTGGCCAATCGCGCCGTGGCCTGGCTCGCCAACGTGCCGCTGGTGTTGCCCATCGCCGAGACGTTTCACCGCTACCACCTCGTGCACCATGTGCAGCTCGGCGTCGACGGCGTCGACAGCGACCTCCCCGTCGACTTCGAGCTGCGGCACATCGGCAAGAGCTGGCTCTCGAAGCTCCTCTGGCTCGCGATCTACCCAGTCGTCTACCTCGCGCGCGGCGCGACGTACGCGAAGGGGGTGTCGATGGGCGAGGGACTCAACGGGGTAGCGATCGTCGGAATCAACTTCGCGCTCTGGCACTTCATCGGCCCGACCGCGCTGCTCTACCTGGGCGCGTCGATGTTCTTCGCCCACGGCCTTCATCCGGTCGCCGCGCACTTCATTCACGAGCACTACCTGTTCGCGGGCGAACAGGAGACGTACTCGTACTACGGCCCGCTGAACCGCGTGACGTTCAACGTCGGATACCACTTCGAGCACCACGACTTCATGAACATCCCCGGCTGGCGTCTGCCCGAATACCGCGCGATCACCGACGGGGCGTACCGCGGGTTGGTCAGCCACACCTCGTGGACTGGAGTGCTCTGGGAGTTCATCACCCGACCCGAGCTCGGGCCATGGTCGAGGCTGGTGCGCGATCGCCGGTGACGGCCGGCTTGACCTGGGCGTCGACACTGGGTCGGCGGATCCTCGAGCAGCCCGAGGGACGCGGAGTTCATTCCTCCCCCTCCGGAGGACCTGCCGGATCTGCTCGAAGATCTCTGCCGATTCCTCGCCCGCGGCGAGCTTCCTGCCGTCGTTCAGGCGGCGATCGCCCACGCCCAGTTCGAGACCATTCACCCCTTGCCGACGGAAACGGCCGGGTGGGGCGCTGCCTGATCCACAGCGTGCTGCGACGCAGGGGCCTCGCGCCGCGTGATGTGCCGCCGATCAGCTTGATCCTCGCGACGAACTCGAAGGCCTACGTCAGCGGACTCACCGACTACCGCGCAGGGCGGCCGACCGAATGGTGCGCCACCTTCGCCGCTGCGACGCGAATGGCCGCGCAGGAGGCGCGACGCTTCGCGGGGCTCGTCGAGAAGCTGCAGGGGAAGTGGCGCGGGCTCGCCGGAGAGCCCCGCGCTGGCTCCTCGGCAAGCAAGCTCATCTCCGCGCTGCCCGCGCATCCCTTGCTCAGCGTCAAGACCGCCGAGGAAATCGCCCAATGCTCGAACCAGGCCGCGCGACTGGCGCTCGCCCAACTCGAGGCGGCGAAGGTGGTGGCGCGAATCAATGTCGGCAAGCGTAACCGGGCCGGGGAAGCAGTCGGCCTGTTTGATCTGATCAACCACTTCGAACAGCACCTCGCCACCCGCCCGGGTGGCAAGACGCGGATGCGCCCGGCGCCGCGGTGACGCTGAACCTGCGCCCCGGCACGGGGTGTCTGGGGCTATGCTGCGCAGCGTGTCCGAGGGCGCCGGGAAGGTCGAGCACGTTGCGATCTTCGAAGCGGCCCGCGGCCCGCGCCTTTTGGAGGCGGAGCAGTTCCTCCTCGGCTGGCCGGAGCTGTTCGGCGGACCACTCGCCGAGGCGCGGTTGGGGTTCGCCGCCGACACCCAGCACCTCTTCGCGATTGCCCGGTTCGACGCCGACCACTACAACGAGCAGGTCGCCGCCCGCTTCGGCTTCTGGGCCGAGCGCGTCGGGGGCAACGAGTTGGCCCTGGCCGAGCTCGACCTGCGCAGCCGAGCCAACCTGCTGACCCGCATCGAGCAGTGCGCGCACCAGCGGGCGGTGTCGAACGCGGGGGCGCTCGGCGCGGCGTTCGACGAGCTCCTCACCGCCGCCGGCATCACCCGCGGCCAGCGGGGCGACCGCGTCGGGCTGTGCCTCGAGGCGGATCTCAGCCGCCCGTTCGCGTTCCGCTGGGACGCGGCGGCGCAAGAGCTGATGGTGCTCGGAGATCGCCTCCTTCCCACCGGCGACCGGGTGCAGCTGGCGCTGAGTGTCCCAACCGAGCGCGAGACGTTCTCCGCCTGGGGCCAGGTGGTGGAGCCGCGCGAGCGGCCGCCCGAGGGAGTGTCACTGAAGCTGCTCTCGCCCTCGCCGGCGCTGAAGGCGGCGCTGGCTCGGCTCCCGGCGGCGCCGCAGCCGGTGGCGTCTTCGGCGAGCGACCGTCGCACCGCGGTGCGGTTTCCGCTGAAGGCGCCGGTGAAGTTCAACACCACCCAGACGGTGCGGCTTGGCTATGCGAGCCCTGAGTCCGCGCTCGCCGACTACACCGAGAACCTGTCGCTCGGGGGCGCCTTCATCCGCACCCAGCGGCCGCCCCGGCTGGGCACGGCGCTGACCCTCGAGCTCGATCTGCCCAACGGGCCGGTGCTCCACGCGCCGGCGATCGTCGTCAGCCGCCTTCCCATCGGCATGGGCATCGAGTTCCGGCTCGACCCGTGGGCAAAGGACGCGCTGGTCCGTTACATCGGCCACCTCGTCGCGCCGCACCCCGAGGCGCTCGAGCTGTTTCGGGTGAAGTTCGCCACCCGCGAGCAGCTCGCTGCCGAGCGCGCCGCGCTGTTGCTCAGCGGCGTCTTCCTCCCCACCGAACGAACGCTCGCGCTGCAGACCGAGGTGCAGGTCGAGCTCGAGTTGCCCGACGGCTCGACCCACGTCACCGGCGGCACCGTGGTGAGCACCGACTCCAGGGGCGTCGGCCTGCAGCTGCATGGCGAGACCGCCGCGCTCCTCGCGCTGCATCAGGCGGTGCTCCGGCTGGTCGGCCCAGCCCACGTCTCGGACTCGCGGATCTCCGCGCTCGACCTCGCCGAGGAGCCGCCGCCGTACATCGAGCACGAAGGGCGGGTGCGGGTCGGCGACTACGAGGCGCTGTCGTTGCTCGGCAGCGGCGGCATGGCCGAGGTTTTTCACGCCCGCGCGCTGCAGGGGCCCCGCGCGGGCGAGTACGTCGCGCTGAAGCGGCTCAAGCCGGCGATGGAAGAAAACCCTCAAGCGGTGGAGCTGTTCATCGGAGAGGGCGACATCCTCGGGCGGCTCGACCACCCGAACATCATCAAGACCTACGACACCGGCACCGCCGACGGCCGGCGCTTCATCGTGATGGAGCTGGTCGACGGGCGCGACCTGAGCCAGATCTTCCGCCGCTGCCGGCAGCGCGGAATCCTCCTGCCGGTGGACTTCGTCTGCTTCGTCGTTCAGTCGCTGCTCGACGCGCTCGCCTGCGCCCACGGCGCGCGAGGCCCCGACGGCAAGCTGCTCAACCTCGTCCACTGCGACGTCTCGCCGAGCAACGTCTTCATCTCGCGCGCTGGGGAGATCAAGCTCGGCGACTTCGGCCTCGCGCGGCCCGCGACCCCGGGCGCCGAGGGCGACATCGTCGGCGGCAAACCGTCGTACCTCTCGCCCGAGGCGATCGATGGCGAGGTGTCGGTGTCGATCGACCTCTGGGCGACGCTGGTCACCCTCTACGAGGGGTTGACGCTCGAGCTGCCGTTTCAAGGCGTGACCCCCGAAGAGAAGGTGGAACGAATTCAGGCGGTGAAGTGGACGAGCGCGGGGACGCTGCGCCCGGGGCTGCCTCCTGCGCTCGATGCGGTCTTCGGCAAAGGCTTCGCGAAAGCGCCGAAGAAGCGGTTCCAGTCGGTGGACGAGCTCTCCGCCGCGCTCGACGGCCAGTTCGACCGCCGCGCCGAGACGCAGCGGGCGATCGCCGCGTTGGTGCGGGGGCTGTTCGACGTCGTGGTCTCCCCGGCGCCTTCTGGCGACTGAGCATTCGAAGGTCGCGAGGTCCCCGCTCAACCCGCGGGTCAATCAGTAGGGGTTCAAGCAATCGACACATTCGCCGAAGTCGCCGCCATCCGAGGCGGGGAAACAGGCCTGCGACTGACAGGCAGCCGCGATCACGAAGGCCCGGGTGGCAGAACAGTGCTGGCCCGCCGAGAGATACGGGGTGCAACTGCCGGTGTCGAAGAATCCGACCGCTGTGCAGTACGACGCGCCCGTGCATCCCGGCAGAGCAGTGCAGCTGCCTCCCGGCGGTGCAGGCGCGACACAGCCGCCATCCGTGCGACAGCCGAGCAGGAGCCTGCAATCGAGCGGCTGTTGGCACGCGCCGCTGACGTCGGAGAGCTCGACGCAAATGCCGTTGCGACAGCGGGCGCTCTGGGCACAGCCCGCATTTCCCAGCTTGAGGTCGCACGGATCGCCGGCCTTGAGCCAGGGCGTGCAGGTGCCGGAGCTCGACGCGCCATAGGTCAGGCCGTTGCAGAACAATCCGGTGCGACATTGGAAGTGGTCGTCACACTCGCTCCCTGCGGCGAGGGTGCCGGGGCGGTTGATCACGCACTTGCCTCCCAGACAGGAGGAGCCTTCCGTCGCGCAGTCGTTCCCGTAGGGGAAATGGGTGCAGGGGCCTCCATCGGTGACGGCCGGGGCGCACTTGCCGAAAGGATCCGTCGATTGGCCGGCATCGTTGGTCGAGCTGCTCAAGCAGAACTGGCCGGTGGCGCATGGGTTGGTCAAGAGCCCGGCCAGGCAGCGCTCGCCGAGGGAGGGCCTTCCGCAGCGGGGCGTTCCGGTCGTGGAGAGCTTGTAACAACTGGCCGACAGACACTCGCCGTCGTCTGTGCAGGCAGTGCCATCTGGGCCTCTGGCAACGCAGTGGCTCACCGAGCCTCCATCGCCAAGAGCGCTCGGAGCGCATCACGTCTGGGAGTCGCAGGCGCCGAAGCCCAGGCAGAGCTCTCCGAGCCGGCCCTGACCGACAGTGCAAGCGGCGCATCCAACGCCAGAGGGGCGGTAGCAGGCTCCCTCGAGGCAGTCGGCGCCCTTGCTGCATTGCTCACCCGCCTTCGCGTTCGCTACCACCATGAACTCGTCGCGACAGGTCGCCGTCTCCTCGCGCGTGTCGAGCCCCTGGCAGGGACGGTCGAAAAGTGCGTCGAGACAATGCTGGGCCGCAGCGAGATCGAGCTTCGCTGCGCCGGCTCTGAGCCGATTGCCGATGTGGCTCCGACAGTTGCGCTCGAAGAAGGTTTCGCAGTTCGTTTCCTGGCCGGCTCCGAGGTGCCCACAGCGCGCCGCCGACGCACAGAACGTGGTGGCATAGGTCGCGCAGAAGTCTGCGTTGGAAGCGATGGGTCGCCCGCCATCGGATCCGCCCGCATCGGAGCTTCCGGAGTTGGCGCATGCTGTCACGAGGCAACCCGTCACCATCGCGGCGGTGGACAATCTCATGACCGCTTCACACTCCGGAACGCCGCGCCGCACCAGTGCGAATAGTGGGATGTCGCCGCGGCTCTCGAGCACTTCGTCCCAGGGCATCTGTGCGCAGCCGAGTGTCGGGCGGCTTCGGGTGCAGGATCACTTTGAGGCGCCGCGGCGGCGGCCGTACTCGCTGAATCGGGTGGGCTTGTAGGCCCGCGGGGCGCGACGGCGAGGCGCGTTGGGG
>JAYVRT010000690.1:0-4515 GCA_043776025.1 Archangiaceae bacterium
CTTGATGATGCTGACCTGTTGTTGCCGTCTTGCTTGATGGCGGACGTCACCTGCCGCAGCCGGTTGACGACCTTCTCTTCAATCTGCCGGATCATCTGGCCGTCGCGGAAGTGCACCTTGCGGATGTAGACGCTGCCCAGCTGGTAGCCCCACTCGTGCGACTTCGGGCTCACCTCGTTGCGCACCGCGAGGCTCATCGTGTGCCGGGTCTCGAGCATCTCCGACAGCTTCATGTTCGAGAGGCTGCGCACCGCCGCGTTGCTGACGTTGGCGAGCAGCGAGCCACGGGGATCGGAGTTCTTGAAGAGGAACGACTTCGGATCCGAGACGAACATCTCGTACCAGACGCCGATGCCCATCGGCGCGCCCTCTTCCGAGTTCACCTGCTGGCTGCGCAGGTACTGCTGGTCGAGGCGCATGTCGACCTGGTGGCACTTGCCGAGCCAATTCACCAGCAGCGCCTTGGGCCCGAGCTTGCCCCAGAGGAAGTGGAGCCCCGATGGGCATCGGCGTCTGGTACGAGATGTTCGTCTCGGATCCGAAGTCGTTCCTCTTCAAGAACGCCGACCCCCGCGGCTCGCTGGGCGCCAACGTCAGCAACTCCGCGGTGCGCAGCCTCTCGAACATGAAGCTGTCGGAGATGCTCGAGACCCGGCACACGATGAGCCTCGCGGTGCGCAACGAGGTCAGCCCGAAGTCCCACGAGTGGGGCTACCAGCTGGGCAGCGTCTACATCCGCAAGGTCCACTTCCGCGACGTGCAGATGATTCGGCAGATCGAAGAGAAGGTCGTCAACCGGCTGCGGCAGGTGACCTCGGCGATCAAACAGGACGGCAACAACCAGGTGAGCATCATCAAGTCCACCGCCGAACGGCAGGCGGCGATCGAGTTCGCCCGCGCCCAGGCGATGCGGCCGATGATCGTCGGGCAGGCGCTGCAGAAGATCTCCGCCGACAACGAGGTGATGCAGGCGGTCTTCGAGCTGCTCGAGTACCAGAAGCTCTCCGAGGGCGAGGCGCGGGTGACCCTGCTTCCGTTCGGGTCGCAGGGAAGTCTGCTCGCGCCGCTGCTGGCCGCGCAGAACCCGATCCCGATGAAGTAGCGGGCTGGTCGAAACCCCCGGCCGCGACCGGGGTTGAAGGTTCAACGCCACGCCCCAATGAGCGCACCATGATCGCCGGCCTGGCAAGTGAGCGGCGCGCGCGCTGGCGGACGATAGATCGGTCTCGAAAATGGGGCCGGTTGAAGACTAGCCTGTCGCAGTGCTCGCGCTTGTGACGACGTTACTGGTGGTCGCCGCCAGTCCAATTCCTGCAGTGAAGCTCGCTGCGCCGGGCTTCTTAAGCGTCGACGTCCCCGAGAAGTCGGCTGCGTACCTGTCGGATTCGTTCGCTACCCAACTCGCCAAGAACGGGCTCGCGGTTATGACGCGCACCGACCTCGCGTCGGTGCTCGGTCTCGAGCGCCAGAAGGAGCTCATCGGTTGCAACGAGGATGTGAGCTGCATCACTGAGCTCGCCAACGCCCTTGGCGTCGACGGACTCCTGGTGGGCAGCGTGGCGCACATCGGCTCCACTTTCTTGCTGAACGTGAAAGTGATCTCCGCCGCGGATGCCCGGTCGTTGGCAGTTTGGTCGGCCCGCGCGCCCGACGACGACGGCCTGGTTTCGGCGGTCGCCGAGGCGGCGCCGGCGATCGCGGCGGAGGTCCGCCGGGCGCTGCATCGGGAGGCAGGTGTTGGGAGCAGCGGACTGCGAGGCCCGCTGGTGATCGGGGGCGTCGGCGTCGCACTCGGGATCGCGGGTGGCGTCATGCTCGGGCTGAGCGCGCAGCACCTGTCGACGCTCGAGTCCGGGACTGGCGTTGGCGGCAACGTCTTTGCCTACGCGGACCAGGGGAAGACCTTTCGGCTTGCTGGAGGGCTCCTCGCAGGTGTCGGCGTCGCCGCGCTCGTCGCTTCTTTGGTGTGGGGCGCGCTTGGCTCGAGCGCTCCCGCGCCGGTGGTGACGCTGGTTCCGGGCGGCGCCTCGATTGGCGTCGCGGTGGTGCTCCCTTGAGGCGAACGGCTCTGATGGTGCTGGCGATGCTCGCCGCCGCGTGCGGCGACTTCGACGCGGCCGCGCTCTCGTACTGCAGGTTCAACCCGGCGGCGAACGGGTGCGCCCCGGGTAAGGACGGCGGTGGAGGCGGCGGCGGCAGCGGGCTCGGAGGTGGAGGCAGCGGTGGGGTTGGTGGCGGGGGTGGCGCGGGCGGCGGAGTCGGTGGCGGTGCTGCGGGCGGATCCGGCGGTAGCGGCGGAGGTGCGGGTGGATCCGGCGGTGGCGGTGGCGGCGGTGGCGGCGGCAGTGGCGGTGGCGGCGGCGGTGGTACTGCGGGTGGATCCGGAGGCGGTGGCGGCGGCGGTGGTACTGCGGGTGGATCCGGTGGCGGGCCCATCGACGCCGGCCCCAGTTGTTGTCGCGACGTCTCGGTCGGCCCCGGCCAGATCTGCTCCGTCCTCACCGACGGCACGGTTGAGTGCCTCGGCGACAACTCCAGTCTTCAATTCGGCACCAACACCAACTGGCGTCGCTTGGCGAACAACGACACCCTGTACACGATGCCGGTTGTGAACGCCGCCCGGATCTCGTGCGGACCCCAGGACACCTGCGTCGTTCTCGAGGACGCCGGAGTGCTGTGCATGGGCAGAGGAGACGACGCCCAGCTTGGGAACGGCTTCATGTCTGGCAACTTCCCTCCGCAGAGCGTGCCCGGCATCGGCGGGGCCATCGCCATCGCGGTTGGCGATCTCGAGAGCTGCGTCATCGAACCCGCAGGGACAGCGCGGTGCTGGGGCCAGAACGGTCTTGACAGTTACCCCTATGCGAGCCGCCCCGCGCCGGTGAGCAAGCCTGCTCGCATTGGGGTCTCGCGGGGCGGCGGCTCGGGCTCGGTCGATTATCAGTATGCCTGCGCGACCTCCGACGGAGGCGTCCTTTGCTGGGGCCACAATTCGCTGGGACAGCTCGGTCGCGGAACGACCTCGGGGATAATCGCCCTCGGCGTCGCTCCCGCAATCAGTCTGAGCGGCGTGACTCAGCTCAGCCTCGGTGGGAGCCACAGCTGCGCCGTCGACTCCGCCAAGTCGGTGCGGTGTTGGGGCAGCAACGTCTCGGGGCAGCTTGGGTTCGCTGGCGCCGGCAGCACCCCGGCGATCGTCGCGGGGGTCAGCGACGTCGCAGAGGTCGCCACCGGATCCGCGCACACTTGCGCTCGCATCCTCGACGGCGGAATCGTGTGTTGGGGCTCCAACATGTACGGGCAGACCGGCGGAGGAGACGGCGGGCTGTTCTCGGTCGCTGGACTACCGGGCCCGGCCACCCGAGTCTTTGCTGGCGGCTTGACCAGCTGCGCCCTCGTCGGTGATCAGCTGCGGTGCTGGGGCGATCGCCACTACACCCAGCCGCCGTTCGTCCTCCCCAGTGAACCCGTGGTGATGCCTTTCCCGTGAGCGCGATGACCCCTCTCCTTCTGACCGCGCTGATCGCTGCCGCGCCCGCGAAAGTGCCGTCGCTGGCGTCGCCTGGCCTCACCTCCCCAAACCTCTCGGCGAAGCTGTCGACCTTCCTTTCGGACCACGTCGCTCAGCAGCTCGCGCTTCAGGGACTGAAGGTCGTGACCTCGAGCGAGATTGCCGCGGTGCTCGGCCTTGAGCGGCAAAAGCAGCTCCTGGGTTGTAACGACACGAAGGTCTCCGCGTGCATGGTCGAGCTCGCCAACGCACTCGGTTCCGACGGACTCATCACCGGCTCGCTCGCGAGGGTTGGGAAGCGGTTTCACGTGACGATCAAGATCATCGCTTCAAGCACCGGCGCCCAGCTTGCGCTGTTCGATGACGAAGTGGGAAGCGAGGACGCTCTCGTCGAAGCTCTGACCCAGGCAGCGCCGGGCCTCGCTCGCGACGTACGGGCTCACTTGGCTCCGCCGGGGGAGCCGCCCGCGAGCGCAAGCTCGGTCGGCCTGCGGCGGAGCTGGGGGTGGGCGCCGACCGTTGTCGGCGCGGCGGCCCTCGTCGCCGGCGGCATCGTCGCGGGCCTCGGTTGGTCTCGATACGGAGCGCTGCGCGGGGGCGACGTCGCGTCCGTCGGGGCGGATCCCGTCGGGTATGCGCAGACCGGAAAGACACTGCAGCTCACCGGCCTCGTGGTTGGCGGCTTGGGTGCGCTGATCGCGATTGCCGGGTCGTTGCTGCTTGGCCTGGGGCCAAACGATCCGACCGCCGCGGTCGTCGTGGGGCCGGGAGCGATCGGATTTTCGTTCGCGCTCGCTCTGCCATGAAGCTTCGGCTGTCACTCGCGCTTGTTGCTTGCCTCGCGCTCGCGGGTTGCGACTTCGACTCGGCACTGGGCAGCTACTGCACGCTCGTCTCCTGTGACGGAGGGACGGTCAGCGACGGCGGACCCGGCGGGGGCGTCGGCGGAACGGGTGGCGGGGCCGGCGGTGGCAGCGGAGTTGGCGGTGGCAGCGGAGGCGGAG
>JAYVRT010000691.1:0-4504 GCA_043776025.1 Archangiaceae bacterium
TGGCTTCTTTGCCCGCCACGGCCTGGCGACGATCGGCATGGAGTGCACCAGCCACGGCATCGGGCTCGACCCGGCGGACAAGGCGATCGCCAAGGCCGCGTTCCCCTCGACGCTCGTCCCGTTCTTCAACGCGCTGATCGACAACGACCGTGCCTACGACCAGGACGGCGACGGGATCAAGGACTCGGGCGCCGACTACTGGACGAGCTTCATCTTCCACACCCGCGACATGGTGCGGGGCTCGACCGTCGACTACATGCAGCTGATTCGCATTCTCCGCACGTTCGACGGGGTGACCCGCTGGCCGTACGGAGCGGACAAGAACGGGATCGCGGGCGACTTCGACGGCGACGGCGTGCCGGACGTGGGCGGGTCGGCTCCGATCAACTACAGCGGCGGCTCGCTGGGCGGGATCATGAGCGTGATGGTCGGCGGCGCCGAGCCGGCGGTCGACGTGGTGATCCCCGTCTCGGGCGGCGCGGGCCTGGCGGACATCGGGGTGCGCAGCATCCAGGGCGGCGTCGGAGAGGCGGTCAACCTGCGGATGATGGGGCCGCTGCTGATCACGTTGCCCAACGGGTCGGGCAAGGGCCTGGACCTTTGGCAGTACGCGACGGTGATGAACAAGCTGGGCAAGTTCAAGATCGCCCCGGTCGCGACCACGCCGCTGGAAGGCGACACCGCGGTGGTGACCAACCTGCGTTCGAAGGAGTACCGCTGCGGCCGGGTGTTGGCCGGCGGGCTGCTGCGGGTGGCGGTGTCCTCCGACGAGGGCGATCCGCTGCTGTTCCAGATCTTCCACGGCGCGCTGCCGGCGCAGGAGCGGGAAGGGTGCCGGATCCCCGACCAGGCGCAGGCGTTCGTGACGATCGACAAGCTCGGCTACGACGGCGAGTGGGGCGTGCTGCCGGATCCGGCGGACAAGACGGTGCACACCTCGGCCGACAACTACCCCGGCCTGTTCATCAAAAAGCCGCACAAGGTGGGCGAGCAGATGACGGCGTCGGCGAGCGGGTTCGGCCTGCGCCGCAACAGCCCGGAGATTCGCCGCTTCATGGGCCTGGCCCAGATGGCGGTGGATCGCGGAGACCCGGTCAACTACGCGCCGAACTTCGAGCGTCGGCTGCTCAAGTACGGCACCGGGGAAGAGGTGCACACCCGCGCGCTGGTGTTCAACACCATTGGTGACATGAACGTGCCGGTGGCGACCGGCGCAGCGATCTCCCGCGCGGCTGGCTTCATCGAGCTGCGCGCCAAGGACCCGCGCTGGGGCAAGACCCAGAACCGGGTGCTGATCGACACCGGGACGCTCGAGGGCGTCGAGCGGACCCACCGCTGGCAGAACAGCAAGGGTGAGGACGTGCTGATGGACATCGAGGACTTCGCGCTGGTGAGCAACGCCGACGACAAGTTCGACGTGCCGCGGCTGAGCCCAGTGTTCCGCGCGGTGGCCCCGAGCAAGCGGGTGGGTGGCACGACGGGCACGCTGTTCCCGATGGTGGTGCCGACCGGGCGGCACGGCTTCGACACGCCTGATCCTTCGAAGCCGTTCGATCTCGGGAGCCTGATCCTCAACCTCACCGGGCGGTACATGGCCTCAGATGGCAAGACCCTCGAGTTCGAGGCCTGCATGGTCTCCAGCTCCTGCCCGTGGATCGCGCCGATTCCGCCGGATCCGGTGCCGGTGCCGTAAGCGGCTACTTCGAGTCGAGCCAGCGGATTATCGCCTGCTTGATCGCCGACCCCTGATCCTCGGGCTCGGCGGACAGCGGGGGGTTGAGCGCGGCCTTGCCAGCGGTGCGCACGCGCTTGCCCTGGTAGTCGAACTGCACCGCGACGCGGGTCGCGCGCGGGGTCTGCTGCGCCTGGATCTGGGCTCTCACTTTCCACCCTCGCGCTTGTGGTACTTGCGCAGCAGATCGTCGACGGCTTCGCGGAGGTACTCGCTCTGGGCGACGCGGGTGCGGCGGGACAGCGCACGCAGCTGCTCGACCTGATCTTCGGCGACGAGTACGTGGGTCGAGACCACCTCGTCGCCGTCCTTCACCTTCACCGTCGTTTCGATTGGCTGCGCGTCGATGTGTGCGACGCCTGCGTTGGCGCTGTCCATGGATTGCCTCGGGGCTTGAAGAAAGGTGCCGCTACAGGCCGCTACCGCCCTGTTCGCCGCCGATTAGATCCCGGATGGATCCGGCGTCAAAAAAACAGATCAAGAAAGGGTCCGCGACCGGGCCTTGAGACGCCGGAAAAATGAACGCCCCGTTCCTCGAAGGGAAGAACGGGGCGTCCACGTTGGCCAAGGTCGGACTCGAACCGACTACCTGCGGATTATGAGACCGCCGCTCTAACCAGTTGAGCTACCTGGCCGACTGCCCAAATCTACCGTGCGCCGGGGATCAGACGTCAGCACCCGAAGGGACATGACGGCTGCCGGAGCGGGCGGCGCTATAGCAGAACGTCGGACCCGGGCAACCCGGATGAGCCGAGAGCTGCGTCCCCGAGTCTTGGGTCACCGACCTCAAGGCGCGGCTGTCGCCCGCGGCCGAGACCTTCCCTGGCGGCGTTGCGCTCGAGTGACGACTCGTATTAGACGCCGCGCCTTGTCACGGATACCCGTCTCAGTCGCGATTGCTCTGGCCCTGGGCGCGTGCGCTCCCCCTGCGCTGGTGGAGCAGGACATCTCGTTCCTCGTGCCGCTGAATCAAGCGCGGGTGTTTCTGCCGATCTCAGGTGGCCAGGGAGGTCGCTCGCTCATCTCTCGCGCGCTCTTTGACCGGTTGCCCGCGCTAACGGTGGTCGACGAGCCGGACGCGCTGTACCTGTCGCTCGCGACGGTCAGTGTCCGACTCGACGCGTGTTTCAAGGAAGGACGCAAGGAACAGGCGTGTCGCCCGCAGGTGCGCCTGGTGCTCCAGCCGGTCTTTGATTCCGCTGCAGGGCCGACGACCCGGGACGCCGGGATTCACCTCTTTTTTTCGGTGACTCAGGCCGAGGTGAAGCACGTGGTGCGAGAGCTCTCGCTGCTGCGGACGCAGCAGGGCATCACCGTGCCGGCCGGGCTCGCCGCGCCCCATCCGGGCTTCGACTCCAGCAAGTGGGTCGAGGCCGCGCGCGCCTTGGTGAGCCCGCTGCTGCGTCCGGAGAAGTTGGTACGAGTCACCTCGATGAATGTCCATGCCAGCGAAGAGGCCTGGATGTTCTCCGGCCTCGAAATCTCCGGGGACGTCGTCACCGATCTCCTCGTGCCGACGTTCCCTGCGGCGCGCGATGGTCACGTCACCAGCACCGGTGGCCGCGACACGCTTGCGATCACTCTCGACCCGGCTCCCTACGCCGAGCCGAAGTTGCCGACGCTGCTGGACTCGGCCGCGCGTCGGCAGGCGCCCGCGGATGACGTGGCCTCGGCCGTCGCCGGGCTCCTTCGCCTGGAGAACCCCGCGGAGCACAACCCGGGGACGACCGACTGCGCTTCCTGCCATGTCGCCGCCACCACCAAGTTCTTCCTTCAAAAGGAAGCACCGGGGGTCGCAGTGGATTCGCCCAGCCCGTCAAGCGAGGCCTATTCCAACAGCCGCAACCTGCATGCGTTCGGCTATTTCTTTCAAACAGCGTCGATCAGCCCGCGCGTCCAGCGCGAAGCGGTTGCTGGACGAACTGACCTTTCCCTTCGCTTGGAGCAATGAAATGGCCGCTCGGCACGCAGCGCTCGTCGTTTTGGTCGTCTCGTTGTTGTCGTTGAGTGCCGCTGCCGCGACGTGCAACGCCACGTTGATCGGCAATGGGGCGTGTGACTGCGGTTGCTCGGACTCAGACTGTCCGGCGGGAGACTTCATCATCTGCCAGAGCAACCAGTGCCCGTCTGGCAAGGTGCCCTGGGAGCACATGCCTTCCTCGTGCATGAACTCAGCGTGCGGGGACGGCTGGAACGACCCGGCGGCAGGCGAGGTCTGCGACGACGGCAACGCGCTCGCCAGTGGGGGCTGCAGCGCGAACTGCAAGGCCATCAACCCTGGATACGTTTGTGGTGCAGGCGCCACGGGTTGCCACCTGGCGCCCGCTGATGCCGGGACGACCGTGCCCGATGCGGGTGCGGCAGATTCGGGGGCTGTCGATTCGGGCTCGGTCGACGCGGGTGCCGCCGACGCGGGTGCCGCCGACGCGGGCGGGGCCGATGCAGGCAGCGTCGATGCTGGACACCCTCTGGTTGATCCGGGGACGGATGCTGGCGTCGACACCAAGCCCACGCAGCAAGGGGGCTGTGCAGCTGTGCCCGCGCCGCCGCTGCTCCTTGCGGCGCTCGCGCTCTGGCAGGCCCGTCGAAGGTTCACCCAAGTCAGGCGTTGAGGTCAGGCGTTTCATCCGGCGAGCGAGGGACGCCCAGCAGTCCCTTTGACGATCGGCTTTAGCAGCCCGTTGAAGTAATCGCCCGAGGGGGGATCGACGGATCGATCGAGAGGCGGTAGGTCGAGAAGATGTCGATGGGACGCCGAGAGCCGCAGCAGGA
>JAYVRT010000692.1:0-4500 GCA_043776025.1 Archangiaceae bacterium
CTACGAAGGCGCCTACGCGCTGTTCAAGGAAGCGATCGGCCTCTACCCCGACGAGGGCGAGTTCCACGCCTGGCTCGGCTGGAGCCAGTTCCAGCTCGACCCGAAGAACGGCGGCCAGGTCGGCAACGCGCTGGCGTCGATCGAGCACGCGATCGAGCTCAACCCGAAGGTCGACAAGAGCTACCTCTTCGCCGGCTACATTCAGAAGGCGATCGGGCGGCCGGACAAGGCGGAGAAGAACTTCGAGAAGGCGATTCAGGCCAACCCCGATTGCACCGAAGCGCTGCGCGAGCTGCGGCTGTTGGGCAAGTCGAAGCGCTGAACCGTGCTGCTCACCGAGCGGTTTCAGATCACCCGCCCGCTGGAGGAGATGGAGATTTCCCTGGTGCGCGCGGCGCTCGCCAACCCGGCGCTGGTCGATGCCCACGAAGAAGCGGTGCTGCGAACCGCGCTCTCGCTCGCCCGGCTCTACAAGGTTCGCCAAGAGGGCCGCGACGTCGGCGTCGGCGCCTGGCTCGAGCCGTTTCGCGCGGAGATCGAACGCCGGCTCAAGCCGGTGTTGCTTCCCGAGAAGGGCGCCGTCACCCGGCTCGCGCTGATGCCGCACCTCAAAGACCTCAAGGACCGCACGCGCGAGGTCCGCGACGGCCTGGTCAAGCGCTTCGAAGACCGGCTCTCGCCCGACGCGATCGATCGCGAGCTGCGGCACAAGGCGCTGGTGCTCGTCTCCGGCGGCGGCGGCGGCACCGGCTACGTCTACGTCGGGGTGATGAGCCTGCTCGACGAGTACGGGCTCAAACCCCAGCTGCTGGTGGGCACCTCGATCGGCGCGATCCTCTCGCTGTTCCGCTCGCGGGTCAGCCGCTTCGACCAGGACGAGATCGTCAACATCGTCCGCGGGCTTTCGTGGCGGAAGCTCTTCCGGGTGATCAGCACCCAGAACAAGTACGGGCTGCCGGCGGCGCTGCGGCTGTTCCTCCGTTCGGGCATCGGCCGGTGGTTCGGCGCCGATCACCCCCAGGGCGGCGGCCTCAAGCTCTCCGAGCTGCCGATCAAGACGATCATCACCCTGAGCGGGATCCGCCGGGGGAAGCTGCCCCACCCGATCGAGTTCTACGAGTCGCTGCTCGCCCTGCCCCGGCGGGCGCTGGGCAACCCGCTGGCGCTGATGAAGAGCGTCCAGGCGACCTTCGGCGCGCTCGCCGAGTTCTTCAACCGCCCCGACGTGCTGGTGAAGCTGCACCTGGGCGCCGACGACGAGAGCCGCGAGTGGGACGCGCTCGACGCCGCCGGCTTTTCCTCCGCGCTGCCCGGGGTGATCCACTACGACGTGCTGCGGGACGACCCGCGGATGCACCGGCAGATCGAGGGGACGATGGAGGCCCACGGCGTCTCCCGCTTCATCGACGGGGGCCTGGTCGACAACCTCCCCTGCAAGGCGGCCTGGCGCGCGGTGCACAAGGGGCAGATCGGCACCCGCAACGCCTTCATTCTCGCGCTCAACGGCTTTTCGATGAAGCTGCTCACCCCGCTGTGGTTGCCGCTCGAACGGCTCGCCGAGGTGAACGTGAAGAAGAACCGGCCCTGGGCGCACCTGGTGCACGACTTCAGCCGCACCCTCTCGCCGCTGGAGCTGGTGCCGAGCGTCGAGACGTTGGCCAGCGCGCTGCAACTGGGCCGCAAGCAGCTGACGCCCGAGATCCCGTTCCTCACCCGGATGCTCGCGCCGCTGCCCCGGCTCCAGCGATAGCGCCGGTCGGTTTTGCCGACCACAAACGGTGGACAGGACCCGGGCGGGTTGGCAAGACCCCGGGGCATGAGCTCCGTCTCCAACAACGTTCTGAAGTCGGACAAGGTCTGGATGGATGGCGGCCTCGTCAAGTGGGAGGAGGCCCAGGTCCACGTGATGACCCACGCCTTGCACTACGGCCTGGGCGTCTTCGAGGGGATCCGCGCCTACAAGACCAAGGACGGCCGGCTGGCGATCTTCCGCTTGAGGGAACACATTCGCCGGCTGCTCGACTCGGCGCACATCTGCTTGCTGCGGATGCCGTTCTCCGAGGACGAGCTGGTCGAGGCGTGCTGCGCGCTGCTGCGGGAACAGAAGGAACGCTTCAAGGACGGCGCCTACCTGCGGCCGATCGCCTTCATGGGCGACGGGGCGATGGGGCTGGGCGCGGTCAACCCGACGCGGGTGGCGGTCACCGCCTGGGATTGGGGCGCCTACCTCGGCGACAAGGGCCTGAAGGAAGGGATCCGCGCGAAGGTGAGCAGCTTCACCCGCATGCACGTCAACGTGAACATGGTCCGCGGCAAGATCACCGGCCAGTACGTCAACAGCATCCTCGCCAAGCGGGAGGCGGTGCTCGGCGGCTACGACGAGGCGATCCTCCTCGACATCTCCGGCTTCGTCGCCGAAGCCTCGGGCGAGAACATCTTCTGCGTCGGCCGCCACGGCGCGGTGCGCACCCCGTCGCTGTCCTCTCCAATCCTCCGGGGCATCACCCGCGACACGGTGATCAAGCTGCTCAAGGACATGGGCCGTGAGGTGCAGGAAGTCAGCTTCACCCGCGACGCGCTCTACATCGCGGGCGAAGTCTTCTTCACCGGCACCGCCGCAGAGGTGACTCCGGTGCGGGAGATCGACAACCGTGAAGTCGGCAACGGCAAGCCGGGCGAGATCACCAAGTCGGTGCAGGAGCTCTACTTCCGCGTCGTCCGCGGCCACGAGCCGAAGTACGCCGACTGGCTGACCTACATCTGAAGCAGCTTCGGGTTAGGCTCGAAGGCCCACCGATGACGAAGCCGCGCTCGAACCGGATCCACAACGCCACCCCGCTGACCCGGACACCCGCCGCGGCGGGCGCCGACCCTTCCCAGGAGAACACCGGGAACTTCAGCCCCGGCTTCATCGGGCAGCTGGGCGACAACCCGTTCAACCTCGAGAACCCGGCGATCCTCGACATCGCGCCCCCCGAGCCGAAGACGCTCGAGGAAACGGGCCTGAAGATCGGCCTGCTCGCCGACATCGCGCTCAAGTACCTGTACTACGCGGGCAGCGCCACCGGGATGCAGGTGGCCCAGGAGATCCGCCTCCCGTGGACCGGGGTGATCGAGCACGTGATCGATCACCTCGCCCAGGAGAAGCTGGTCGACCTGCGCGGCGGCAAGGGCTTCGGCCGCGCCTCGGTGGACTTCGTGCTCACCGAGAAGGGCCGGGAGTACGCCAAGGACGCGCTGACCCGCACCACCTACGTCGGGCCCGCACCGGTGCCGATCGAGCAGTACAACGCGCTGATCACCCAGCAGACGCGCGAGAACCCGGTGATCTCCCGCGAAGATCTGCAGATGGCGCTCAGCCACCTCACCGTCCAGGAAGGGCTGGCGGAGAAGCTGGGGCCGGCGGTCAACTCCGGCCGCTCGCTGTTCCTCTACGGCCCGCCCGGCAACGGGAAGACGTCGCTCGCCGAGGCGATCAGCGCGATGTTCGGCGGCGAGGCGTTCATCCCCTCGTGCCTGGAGATCGACGGGCAGATCATCAAGGTCTTCGACCGGCTGGTGCACAACCCGATCGCGCTCGAGGTTGGGCGCGACGCGACCGGCCGCCGCCAGAGCTTCGAAATGGACCACCGCTGGCAGCTGTGCCGGCGCCCGTCGGTGATCGTCGGCGGCGAGCTGACGCTGGAGACGCTCGACCTGATCTACTCGGAGAGCGCCCGCTTCTACGAGGCGCCCTTCCAGGTGAAGGCGAACGGCGGAATGCTGCTGATCGACGACTTCGGCCGGCAGAAGGTGCACCCCACCGATCTGCTCAACCGGTGGATCGTGCCGCTGGAGAAGCGCATCGACTTCCTCACCCTGCACACCGGGAAGAAGTTCGAGATCCCCTTCGATCAGCTGATCGTCTTCTCCACCAACCTCGATCCGAAGGAGCTCGTCGACGAGGCCTTCCTCCGGCGCATCAAGTACAAGATCGAAGTCGGAAACCCCGACGAGAAGAGCTACCGCGAGATCTTCCGGCGCGTCTGCGAAGCGGCGGGCATCCCCTACGTCGAGCAGGCGGTGACCTACCTGATCGAGCACTACTACAAGACCCGGAACATGGACCTGCGCGCCTGCCACCCCCGCGACCTGGTGCAGCTGATCAAGGACACCGCGCGCTACCGCCAGATTCCCCCCGCCCTCTCCCGCGAGCTGCTCGATCAGGCGGTGCAGGTCTTCCTGGTGGATCTATGAGAGCCGCCGCCTTCGTCTTGCTGCTCGCGTTTCCCGTGCTGGCGCAGGAGCAGGTCTGGCGCTGGGTGGACGAGCGCGGCGAGGAGCACTACACCAACGATCGGACCTCGATTCCGGAGAAGGCGCGGGCCAAGGCCACCAGCACCGAAGGCACCGAGCTGTCGGTGATCAGCACCGCCCCCGGCGGCGGCGGCGCGCTCGGCCCCACCCGCGCGCCGGCGTCACCCAGTCAGCCGAGCAGCCCGGAAGCGCAGCCGGCGCGGG
>JAYVRT010000693.1:0-4498 GCA_043776025.1 Archangiaceae bacterium
CTGGAACGCGCTCACCGCGGTGTCCACCAATTCGTCCACCGGCAGCGCGTGGAGGTCGTACTGCTTGCGGCCGCTCTCGATCCGCGCCCAGTCGAGCACCCGTTCGATCATCGAGGAGAGCCGCTCAGTCTCCTTCGAGAGCATCTGCAGCACCTGCTGGTGATCTCCCTCGCTCTTCACCCGCCCCATCGCCAGGGTGTCGATGAACATCCGAATCGAGGTCAGCGGGGTGCGCAGCTCGTGAGAGACGAGCGAGACGAAGTCCGTCTTCATGCGCGACAGCCGCGCCTCGCGGGAGAGCGTGCGGCCGGTGTAGATCACCCCGATCGCCAGCGTGAGGTAGAAGACGCCGAGCAGAACGCCATACACCGCGCGGTTGCGCGTCGAGGCCTGCGCCACCGGGTCCTCGCCGTCGGCGACGGCCGTCAGCCGGAAGTCCTGCAGCGGAGACGGGAGCACCACGCTGGCCAGCTCCCGGGGCCCGAGCGCTTCGCGCACGTCGGCGACGCCGGAGACCAGCCGCCCGAATGGCCCCTCGTTGGTGTCACGCTTGACCGACTTGAGCTCGTAGTGCGCCGGCTCGGGCGCGGGCACGGTGCTGCGCGCCAGGCCCATCAGCAACGACTCGATCGCCGCCGGCGAGATCCGCGCGCCCTCGACCCGGGTGCCATGGCGTGCCGCCACCACCAACATCGTGCTCTGGGGGGTCGCCACCGAGAAGAACACCGGCCGCTCCGGCAGCGAGGCGAGCTCATTCTCCAGCGACGCCACCGCCGCCTTGAGCTTCAGGTCCGCTGAGGTCACCCGGTCTTCCTCCACCGAGAAGCCGACATCGGTCAGCATCAAACCGGTCGCGGTGCGCAAGACCAGCGCCTCGCCCGGGTCCGCGGTCGCCTGATCCAATGCGTCGCGCAGCTTCGCCGCCACCTGCATCAAGCGGCCGCTCCACGCTGCCTCGAGCCGCTTCTCCACCGCGGCGCGCTCGTTGATGATCGCCACCACCCCGAAGCCGCTCAGTCCGGCCGAGGGGAGCACCACCAGCAGGATCAACAGGGCGAAGGTGCGCCGGAAGCTGGTCAGCTCGAGGGTCTGGGGCGTCTGGGGAGCGGCCATCGGCAGGGCCCTTTTTGGCACGTCTGATCAGTTTGTCGCTATCTGGCAACTGATGGATCTGAGCAGTTTGCGTTCCGGCATGGGGTCTGCAGTAGTGGGTGTGACGGTGGGGAGTAGGGGGGTTGAATTCACTGCGGTTTTGGATGTTTGAAGGGCCTCCGGGGCACGTTTCCCGGTGAAAACGCGGCATCGATGTCAGAGCTGTCAAAGGGAGATGCGATGAACGGACTGAAAAAGGCGCTGGTGGTGGGTGCGATGTCTGCCGCGATGCTGCTCACGGGCTGCTCTCAGCCCGGCGCCGCGACCGGTGGCCGGGCCACCTCCTCGGGCTCGCTGGCCCTCTCTTCCGACGACTCGCTGCTCTACGCGGTCGACACCGACAACGGGGTCGTCGCGGCCATCGACACCAACTCCCAGACCCGCCTCTACTCGGTGAAGGTCGGCGATCGCCCGGCGCGCGTCGTCGTCGGCGTCGATGACACCGTCTACGTCACCAACCGCGGCGACAACTCGGTGAGCATCATCCGCAAGGGTGAGCAGACGGTGAGCAAGACGATCGACGTCGGCACCGAGCCGGTCGGCCTGGCGATCTCTCCCGACAACAAGACCCTCTACGTCGTCAACGCCACCGCCGCCGACACCTCGGACTACGGCACCCTCACCGGCATCGACGTCGCCACGCTGCAGCCGACCTTCGAGCTGAAGCTCGGCTCAGACCCCCGCGGCATCGTGCTGCTGAGCAACGACCGCGCCGTGATCTCCCTCTACAAGACGGGCGAGCTGGTCGAGGTCGACCTCAAGGCGCGGAAGGTCCTCACCCCCAACGGCATCGGCATCTACCCCAAGGCCAACGAGACCAACCAGACCGGCACCGGCGGCCTCGGCAGCGCCGCGTTCTCCACCTTCCGCGCCCGCGCAATGACCGACCTCGTCGCCACCCCTGACGGCACCCGCGTCTTTGCTCCGGTGGTCTGGGCGCGTGAAGATCCGATCGGCCGCCGGCCGACCGCGGCGGGCGGCTACTACTCGTCGGGCGGTCCCTGCAACGTCGGCGCGGTCGCCAGCGCCGGCCTCGTCGTCGCCGACCTCGGCAACTCCAACGCCCCGGTGAGCAGCGGCGGCAGCGGCGGCGCGCTCCAGCCCCAGGTCGATGACCTCACCAAGTGCATCTCCAGCGGCACCACCGACGACAGCAAGGACTACCCGGCGAGCACGCTCGGCCAGCGGTCGACCAGCTCCGACCCGACGGTGGCCAACCCCAGCCCGATCCAGGGCCCCTCGGCGGTCGCGGTCGACGCCACCGGCAACTGGCTCTACGTCGTCAACAAGGAGTCCTCGACGGTGGCGGTGATGCCCGCCTTCCGCCGCACCGGTGAGGACCTGAACTTCCAGAACACCGGCAGCTCGGTGCGCTTCGTCGTCCCGGTAGGCCAGGGCGCCGACGGCATCGCGCTCACCCGCGACGGCAAGCGGGCGTTCGTCTACAGCCAGTTCGATCACCGTGTCGATCTGCTCGGCTCGGTCGGCCAGGACAACAACTACCGGGTGACGAAGACGGCCTCGATCCCAGTCGCCAACGACACGCTCACTGGCAACCTCGTCAACGGGCGGAAGCTGTTCTTCAACGCCACCGACCTGCGGATCTCCGCCGGCACCACCACCGTCTCCTGCGCCACCTGCCACCTCGAGGGGCTCGAGGACGGCCACACCTGGAGCTTCCCCGACGGCCCGCGCCAGACCCCCGCGCTCGCCGGCCGCCACCTCTCGCAGACCGCGCCCTACCACTGGAGCGGCGAGTTCGGCGGCGCGACGGATCAGATCGCCTTCACCGCGTTCATGAAGCACACCATCACCGAGCGCATGGGTGGCACCGGCCTGCTGGCGGAGAAGGAGAACCAGGACATCTCCGACTACATCGAGTCGATTCCCGCGCCGAAGAACGCGAACCTCAAGGGCGCGCTCACCGCGGTCCAGCTGCGCGGCAAGCACGTCTACGAGACGGCCCGCTGCGCCACCTGCCACGGCGGCGCGCTGCTCACCAACAACGCGATCGTCGACGTCGGCACCCTGGTCACCACCGGCCGCAACCCCGACTTCGCCGGGCAGACCACCGACCTGTACGGCAAGACGCGCGGCCTCAACGTGCCCTCGCTGATCGGCATCGCCCGCACCGCGCCGTACCTGCACGACGGCAGCGCGACCACCTTGCGCGCTCGGCTCGACAACGACAACAACGGGCTTCACGGCACCACCGCGGGCCTGAGCGACGGCGAGAAGGACGACCTCGTCGCCTACCTCAAGACCCTGTAAGCGCTTTGAAGGGACCGGCAGTCTTCGACAGCGGGGCCAAAGTCATCTGGCTCCGCTGTTCTCGTCTTCAACGAGGGTAGGATTCGCCCATGCTTCGGTTCGCACTGCTCGCCGGTCTGTGTTGCAGCGGGCTCGCCATCGCCCAGACCAATCCGGACGAAGAGTGGGGCGGGTTCCCCGTCGACCCCAACGCGCCCCCGCCCGCGCCACCGCCGGCGCCGCTTCCTCCGGCCGATGGCCGGGTGCCGCTCGCTCCGCCGCCGGCGTACCCGGGCGGCCCGCCTCGCAGCGGGATCGCCGGCCCCGCGCCGGTGCCGGATGAGCCGAACAACACCAGCGTCTACGGCGCCCCGGCGCTCGGCCAGTGGAAGCGCGGCCAGACGATCTTCCTCGGCTTTCCACTGCTGGGGCTGAAGCTGGCGATCGGCCTCGCGCCGATTCTCGACTTCTACGCCGGCTTCGAGAGCTTCTACGGCGTGATGAACGAGTTCAGCACCGGCTTCAAGGTGCAGATCCTCCGCGGCTCGAACTGGTCGTTCGCCGCCTCGGTGGACGGGATGCTCGCCCTGTTCACCCAGCGGGCGTCGAAGGAAGTCCGCGGCCCGCGGTGGATCACCGCCCACCGCAACTACGGCGTCTCGCCCGGGCTGATCGTCTCCTACCAGGGCGACAAGCCGCGGTCGGCGCGGCTGTTCCTCGAGGCGCGCTACCTGCTCAGCTTCGACACCGAGCCGTTCGCCCGCGATCCGCTCAACGGCGTGCCCCCGGGGTTGGTGCTCGGGCACAACGCGGTGGTTCACTTCGGCGCGGAGATGCCGCTGTCGGCGCGCACCTCGTTCGTGTTTCTCCTCGGGCTGGACGTCCACGGCCGCTCGGATGACTCGCTGGCGATGCCCGTCGCCTCGCTCGGGCTCGTCACCGGGATCTGAACAGCCTCGAAGGTCGTGCTAAGCACGCCGCCCATGAAGAAAGCCTGTGTCTACGGAGCGGGGAGCTTCGGCACTGCGGTGGCGTGCGTCCTCGCGAACAACTTCGAGACGGTGATGATCTGGGGCCGCGATCCAGCGCTGATCTC
>JAYVRT010000694.1:0-4492 GCA_043776025.1 Archangiaceae bacterium
GAGCATCCTCCGGTGCTGACGCTTGGCCGGGCGGCGAAAGCGGCGAACATCCTCATCCCCCGCGCGGAGCTTCAGCGGCAGGGCGTGGCGGTGTTCGAGACCGATCGGGGGGGTGACGTCACCTACCATGGGCCCGGGCAGATCGTCGGCTACCCGCTGATGCACCTCGGGCCAGGGAAGCAGGACGTGCGCAAGTACGTGCGCTCGCTCGAGGAGCTGTTGATCCGCGCGCTGCGGCACTTCGAGATCGAGGCGACGCGGATGCCGCAGTGGCCGGGGGTGTGGTTGACACAGTCGCGGCTCGGAGGACCGAGGAAGATCGCCGCGCTCGGGGTGCACCTGTCGCGCTGGTACACGCGGCACGGCTTCGCGCTCAACGTCAGCCCCAACCTGAAGCACTTCGAGGCGATCGTGCCCTGTGGAATCCGCGAGGCCGGGGTGACGTCGATGGAGGCGGAGCTCGGGCACCCGATTCCGCTGGCGCAGGTCGAGGACGTGCTGGTGCGGACCTTCGGCGAGGTGTTCGAGACGCCGATGGTGCCCGCCCAGCCCGCGCTGCGAACGGTGTCGGTGGTGGTGCACCGCGGGCGGCAGGTGCTCTGCCTTCAGCGCACCGAGGCCCGCGGCGGGTTCTGGCAGCCGGTCACCGGGAAGATCGAGCCGGAAGAAACGGCCCAGGCGGCGGCGACCCGCGAGCTGTTCGAGGAGACGGGCCTGAAGGCCGAGCCGGAGCCTCTCGAGTACGTCCACGCCTTCGCGGCCCTGAAGATTGAGCCGCCGCTGGTGATCGAGGAGACGGCGTTCGCGGTGAAGGCGCCCGCGGAGTTCAGCGCCCTCCTCGATCCCTCCGAGCACCAGGCGATGGCGTGGCTCCCGTTCGACGAAGCGCTCGCGAGGTTTCCGTTCGAAGGGCTCCGCGAGGCGACCCGCCGCGCCGTCGGCACGGCAGGGTGATCACCCGCTGACCGCTACGCGGTGGCGGTGTTGCCTTCGCTCTGTGACAGCTCGGAAGTACGGCGGCGAACGAGCTCGACGAGGGTGCGGACCCCGACGCCGGTCGCGCCCTTGCCGTGGTACCCGCGCTCCTTCGGGCTCTGCGACGGCCCGGCGATGTCGAGGTGAACCCAGGGGGTCTCCCCGACGAACTCCTTGAGGAACATCGCCGCGTTGATCGCTCCGCCCCACCGCTCGCCCGAGTTCTTCATGTCCGCGACTTCGCTGCGCAGCGCGTCCTTCTGCAGGTCGGTGACCGGCATCCGCCACAGTTCTTCGCCGGCGCCGCGGGCGGCCTCGAGCAGGCTCCACACCGCCTGGTCGTCTTCGCCGAACGCGCCGACGATGTAGTTGCCCAGCGCGATCATGCAGGCCCCGGTCAGCGTGGCGAGGTCCACCATCAACGCCGGCTTGCTCTCGTTGGCCCAGGTGAGGATGTCGCCCAGCACCAGGCGCCCTTCGGCGTCGGTGTTGGTGATCTCCACTGTCTTGCCCAGGCGGGAGACGAGGATGTCGCCTGGCCGGTACGCGGTGCCCGAGGGCATGTTCTCGCAGGCCCCCATGAAAGCGTGCACCGGGAAAGGTGGCTTGAGCCACGCGATCACCTTCATCGCCCCGAGGACCGCCGCCGACCCGGCCATGTCGGTCTTCATGTCGACCATTCCGTCGGCGGTCTTGAGCGAGAGCCCGCCGGAGTCGAAGGTGATCGCCTTGCCGATCAGCGCCACGGCAGGGCGCCTGGCCGCCTCGGCGTCCTGAGGAACGTACGACAGCTGGATCAGCCGGGGCTCTTCCTTGCTGCCCTGGGTGACGCCGATGAACATCCCCATCTTCAGCTCTTCGATCTTCTTCCGATCTCCGATCTGCAGGTTGAGGCCGGCCTCCTTCGCCATCTTCTTTGCCTCTTCGGCGAGGTGGGTCGGGGTCATCGTGCCCGCGGGCTCGTTGACCATGTCCCGTGCCCAGTTGGTCGCATGGGCGACGCGCTGGGCGAGGTCGACCACCGCCTCGAGCGCCTTGTCCTTCTTCTGGCCGTCCGGCAGCAGCAGCGTCACCTTGTCCACGCGGGGCGCCGACTTCTCTTCCTTGTTGGTGGTGCGCCACCGGTCGTAGCGGTACGCGCCCAGCTCGAACCCTTCGACGACGGCCTTGAGCGCCTGCTCGACCTCGCGGACCACCGGGAGCGCGAACGCCGCGCTCTTCAGCCGGAGCCGATTGGCGGTCTTGATCGCCCGGCCGCACGCCAGCCGCAGCACCTCGGGGGTGAAGCGGGTGCGCGAGCCGAGCCCGACGAAGAGGAGCCGCCCGGCGGCGAGCTTGCCGTGGGTGTGCAGCAGCAGCGACTGCTCGAGCTTGCCCTTGAAGCCCTCCTGCTGAGCGGTCTTGAGGATCAAGCCCTTCAATTTCTTGTCCGCCGAAGTGAGGGACTTCGGCTGCTTCTTCTTGTCGGTCAGCTCGTTGTCGAAGAGGGGGACGACGAGGACGTCGGCGCGTGCCTTCGAGGCATCCCCCGAAGCAAAGATGAAATTCATGTAGATGAAACTCCTGAGGATGAGAAAACCGTCGGCGATGGTAGCCAAGCGCCGCTGAAGAACCACAAGATTCCCTCTCCAACATGCCCGCGCTGCTTCTGCACCTGACAGCGGTCGATCGCCTCGCCGCCCACGCCGACACCCTCCCCGAAGAGTTCGCCCGCGCGATCTCCGAGAACCTCGAGTACGCCCGGTTTGGCGCCGCGCTGCCCGAGCTGCCCTGGTTTGGCGGCCTCTCTTTGGGCGTCCAGGCCTGGATCGGGCGCAGCGCCTCGCCCCACTTCAGCCAGCTGCTGCGGGAACGCGCGCCGGTGGCCTTCGGACTCAAGGCCGCCGAGCTGGTCGCCAACGGGGCGCTGGTCGGCACGGAGGCGGGCCTGGCCTTCCTCACCGGCTACTTCACCCAGCTGTGCGTCGCCCGGGCGCTCGAGCCGATCGCGCAGGGCCTGGTCAACAGCCACCGGGTCGCGGGTGAGAGCCTGGTCTCCTGCCGGCAGCGCATCGAGTGGACCTGGTCGCTCTTCTACCTCGAGGAACTGCACGCTGGCGCCACGGTAGGCAGCGGTGCGATTCGTGCCCGGCTGCAGATCCGCAAGGCCGGCGGTGCCCGTGGCATTGGCCGGGGGATGTACGAGCTGATGCGGGTCAGCTCACTCGAGGCGCTGGGCGAGGCGCCGCCGAAGGCCGAGGTCGACAGCTGGGTGCGCGGGCTCTACGTCTACTCGCTGGCTTTGGGCAGTCCGCTGGGGAAGCTCAAGGCCCTCCCGGTTGATCGCCACGCGCTCAAGGAGCTGTACAAGAGCCCGGGCATCGACGTCTGGGCGGCGGTGGAGGCGGCGCTGGCGCGGACCCAGGCGGCGCTGACGGTGCTTGGCGGGATGATTCGCCGGGGCGCGTTCTCGACGCGGTCGCGGGCCAGGTTCCTCGAGGTGCTGCCCGAGGGGCCGCCGGCGAACAACGCGATCCTCGTCGAGCGGCCGCCCCTCACTCAGGGCACGGCAACCGTGACCGTCTGATCGGTCGTCCCCAGGTTCACCGTCAGGTGGGGAGGCTGCGGGGCGAACGGGTTGATCACCCAGGTCAGCGCGTCGGTGATCGGGTTGCCCATCACCGCGGTGCCGCCGCTGACGAAGACCCGCATCCCGTAGGCGGCGTTCTCCTTGAGGCAGGTCGAGCCGAAGGCAGCAGTGAGGCCCATCGTCGCGGGATCGCGGCCGAAGACGACCGGCATCAGCACCGCCTGGATTCCAGTGGAGAGGCTGGCGTTCTTCGCCGCGACCACGCCATAGGTGAAAGCGTTGACCGGCGATGAGGCCGGGCTCACCGTCGCGGTGCCGGCGAGCGTCAGCGGCCCGAAGGCGTGATCGCTGATCGCCGTCTGCCCGGCGACGCAGTTGACTGGCCGAAGGGGGTTGGCGAGGAAATTCATCGAGACCCCGCCGCCGCCGAAGCCGGTCAGCAGCGGCACCGGCACGTAGGCGCCCGGCTTCAGATCGGTGATCACGTACGGGTACGCCATGTCGGTGGGGTTGGTGAAGACCTGGTAGCCGGACTGCAGCTGGGTGAGCAGCGCCTGGGGATCGAAGCCAGCGCCGAAGCTCCCGGTGCCGAGGGCGGCGATCTGCAGGTTCTGCCCCAGCGCCGGCTTGGGGAGGGTGATCGTCCCGGCGATGGTGCACAGCTCAGGAGGGGAGCTGGCCAGGTAGAGGCGGACGTTCTCCGCGCTGGCCTTGTAGGGGTCCTTGAAGTCCAGGGTCACCGTCTCGGTCAGCGACTGCAGGTCGAGGAAGGGAATCGGGTTGCCGTCGCCGTCGCGATCGAGCGTCGCGGTGAGCCGGTGGGCGCCCTCCATCAGGCCGGTGAAGAGGAAGGGGATCTGCGCCGGGCCGGTGGGCTTGGTCAGCTTCTTCGTCTCGGCGTTGCGGCCGACCCAGACCTGCTTGCCGACGGCGAAGTCGTTGACGACC
>JAYVRT010000695.1:0-4490 GCA_043776025.1 Archangiaceae bacterium
TGGAAGTGGTGGAAGCGCGGGAGGAGGAGGCGGCGTCGGACCGGTGTCGGGCGGCTGCACCTGTGCTGCTGCGCCGGGCCCGATCTTCGGCCTCCTCGCGCTCCTCGCGCTTCGAGCGCGCCGCCGCCAGGCGGCCCCGACGGCGTTCGCCAGCCAGCTCGAGCTCCCGTCAGGCCTTGGAGGGATTCACCTCTCGCAGCAGAGCGCGCCGATCATCGACGTCAGTGACGCCGGAAGTCCCGACGGCGGAGTGAAGCCGCTGGCGGATGCTGGCCAGTTCGATGGCGGCGGCTCGGGCGTCGATGGCGGTAATACGAACCCGCCAGGTGGAGCCAACGGCGGCTGCGGTTGTTCAGGGGGCGGTGGCGCCAACCTCGGCCTGGTGGCTCTGCTCGCGCTGATTCGTCGCTCCCGGCAGCCATCGTCTGCGCCGCGCCGCACCTGAGCGCAACAGGCCGAGGGCGGCGAGGCCGACGACGCCCAGCGGGGCGCCGGTGGTGTTGCACCCCGCGCCGGAAGGCTGGCTGACGACGCCGAGCGAGGGAAGCACCACGGGCGTTCCGGCGTCGGCCTGCCCCGCGTCGACTTCCCCGGCATCGGCCCCCGCATCGAGGACTCCTGCATCGAGGACGCCCCCGTCAGGCGAGCCGGCGTCGGCGGCTGTCTCCGCCGCGACCCAGTCGACGAGCGGAATGCCGGCGCGCCCCGCTGCGTCCCGCGCGATCTGCTTGACCCAGTCCCGAAAGGGAGTGACCTGCGTGTAGATCATCTGCTGGCACACGGTCGGGTTGCCGCGCGACATCACGCCGATGACCTTCCCCTGTTCGTCGATCGCCGGCGCGCCTGAGTCCCCGCCGCACGGGCCCAGCGTCGCCACCCAGTCCTGCGCGGTGGAGGCGATGCGACCGCTCGCCCCCCGCACCTGGCCGATGGCGAGGATCCCCAGCCCGCTGCGGCGGCGCCGTACCCCGTCGGAGTTGGCCGCGGCGCCGTCGTAGCCGTAGCCGATTGCGGTGAAAGTCTCGGTCATCACCGGCAACAGATCGCGCAGCGCGAGCGGAGTGACTGCGGCCATGGGTGCCGAGAGCTCGAGCAGCGCGACGTCGTTTCCACAGTTCGGCAGCCCCGCGCTCTGCGGTGGGACATGCACCGCGCTCACCCCCCGCATCGAGGGAAAGGTGGTGACGACGTCGTCCGCCTCGGTGACGCCGAAGTGGCTGGCCGGTGCCGGCGCCAACGCTCGAATCGCGGTGTAGCTCGTGCCCTGAACCACCTCGTCCGCGCAGATGAGCTGGCTCTTGTCCATGTCGCTCACGCAGTGCCGGGCGGTCATCACCAGGTTCGGCGCCACGAGGAAGCCGGTGCAAAAGCCCACCCCGGTCGACAGCGCCGGCTGAACGAAGACGCCCACCACCTCGCGATGGGTCGTGTCGAGCGTCCCCCCGAGGACCGCCTGGTGGACCTGCGCTGCCGGGGGAGCATCGAGCCCGACGCCGCAGCCCAGGGCGAGCACGCAGAGCGCCAGAAGAGACCTTCGCCAGTTTGTTGTCGGTGCACGCATGAGGGGTAGCGCTCGTGCAAAGGCCGCGCCCTCGTCACCCGGCGGAGACGGCGGAGCGCGCCCCCCTGACACCAGCGGTCCGCCGCCAGTCTTCGCGCAGCTCTGCTGACCGCTACGGACTCTCACCCGCGGCGATCGCCCACGCGCCGTGCCTTGCCCGGGCGAGCCGCTCGGCGTCGGGGCCGAGGCCGCTGAGCTTCTCCATCGCGTACTCGCGGATGCTCTCGAAGAAGCCGAAGCGCAGCTCGCCCGGCCTTCCTTCCGCTTCCCAGGTGCGCACCAGCGACTTGTCGCGCAGCGCCTGGAGCACGTCGAGCGCCCAGGGCGCGCCGGCGAAGGTGCTCAGGTCGATCACCGCCTCGGCCGCCTCGAGGGTGAAGCCGCCGCGAAACACCGACAGCTGCGCCAGCGCCAGCTGCTCGTGCCCTTGCAGCAGCTCCCAGCTCCAGTCGATCGCTCCTCGGAGCGTCGCCTGCCGCGCGGTGACGTCGGCGCGGGGTCCGGCGAGCAGCTCGAAGCGCCGCGGCAGCCGCTGCACCAGCTGCGAGGGGCTGAGCATCGCCATCCGTGCCGCCGCGAGCTCGATCGCCAGCGGGAGGCCATCGAGCTGTCGCACCAGCTCGTCCACCGACTTCCGCTCCACCTCGTTCGGCGCCCAACCCGGGCGCGCGGTGCGGGCCCGCTCTTCGAACAGCTGCGCGCCTTCCGCCAGCGGCGGGACTTCGAACACCGACTCCCCCGGGAGCTTCAGCACCGAGCGGGTGGTGACGACGAACGTCACCTCTGGTGCGGCGGCACGCCACGTCCCCAGCGTGTCCGCGGCGAACGGCGCGAGCTGCTCGAAGTTGTCGAGCACCAGCAGCAGCCCGGGTCGTCCCTTCAGCGTCTGGCCCAGCTGGGGCACTGGGTCGCCCGGGGAGAGGGTGAGGTGGACGGCGCGCGCCACCGCGGCGCAAAGCCCATCGAGCTGGGAGGCGTCGGTGAGATCCGCCAGCGCGGCCGAGGGCGCGTCGAGGGCGAGCTGCGTCGCCAGCCGGGTCTTCCCCGAGCCGCCTGGGCCGAGAAGCGTCAGCAGCCGCTCGCCCCCCGCCAGCAACGCCTTCAAAGCAATCAGCTCCGCGCCGCGCCCGACGAACGAGGTGAGCGGGGGCGCGATCCGCTCCGCCGACACGCCCGCCAGCTCGCGCAACATCGCCACCGCTTCCTTCGAGTCCTTCTCGCGTGCCGGGGTCGCCCTGGGCTTCGACTTCGAGCCCGCCTTTGACCTCGACTTCGAGGTCGCCCGCGAGGACCTGGTCACCGGGCGCGACGAGCGGGTGGCCTGCTCCTCGCTCGGCTCCTCCGCTTCCTCGGCGCCGCGGGGGTAGAGCTCGGCCAGCAACTGCGAGAGCTGCGCCGCCCCCGCCGGCCACTGCTGCTCGATGATCAGCTCCTCGAGCGCGGTCCGCACCGCCTGCATGTCGGGGAAGCGCTTCGACGGGTCCTTGTCCAGCGCGCGCAGCACCAGCGCCACCAGGGCTTCGGGCAGCGGCTCGTCCTTGCGGGAAGGGCGCGGCACGTCGCACTCGGCGACGCGCTGGAGCGTCAGCGGATCGCTCTCGGCCTTGAACAGCCGCTTGCCGGTGAGCAGCTCCCAAAGCACCACGCCCAATGAGAACTGGTCGCTGCGGTGGTCCAGCTCGCCGCTCGTCACCTGCTCCGGCGACATGTACGGGTACTTCCCGCGCAGCATCCCCGCGCCCGTCTCCTGCAGTCGGCCGGCGGCCTTGGCGACGCCAAAGTCGATCAGCTTCACTGCTCCTTCGAACGAGAGCAGCACGTTGTGGGGCGAGACGTCGCGGTGGACGATCTGCATCGGCCGCCCCTGAGGGTCACGGGCGCGGTGGGCGCAGTCGAGGCCCGCGGCGGCGTCGGCGGCGATCCGGCAGGCCAGACCCACGGGGAAGAGGCGGCGCCGGTTCTTCAGGCCCGTCATCACCTGGCGCAGGTCTTTGCCCGCGACGTACTCCATCAACAGGTACCAGGCGCCCTCGACGTCGCCGAGCTCGAAGATCTGCACGATGTTGGCGTGGTTCAGCCGGGCGGCGATCCGCGCCTCGTCGAGGAAGAGATCGAGGAACTCCTTGTCATCGGACAGGTGGGGAAGAATCCGCTTGAGCACCAGCAGCTTCTCGAAGCCGCCCGCGCCCTTGACCCGGGTGAGGAACACCTCGCCCATGCCGCCCGCGGCGAGCTTCTTCACCAGCTGGTACTTGCCGAAGCTCTGGGCCACTGGGCGCTGATGCTCCTGAAGGCTTCTAGAGGACGTCGATGACCTTCAGCTGGCCGATCAGCGGGGTGATCTCCGCGCTGCCTTCTTCTCCGACGGCGAAGTGGGTGGCGTCGGCGACGTCCTGCCCGAAGGTCGGATCCAGCTGGGTCCACTCGCCGACCCAGGCCTCGACCCACTCGTGCCAGTAGAGCGCCGGCACCTGATCGTCGTTGAGCAGGTAGACGACGCCGTCGACGCGGCGGGCGGGGATGCCGGCGGCGCGCAGGAGCGCGGTGGTGAGCAGCGCGTGCTCGGTGCAGTCGCCCTTCATCGTCCGCAGCACGTCGGTCGACCGGTCGGACGAGCTGCCGTAGTCCTTCTCGAGGTTCTTCCCCACCCAGGCGGAGATCAGCTTCGCCGAGGTGTACGCGTCCTTCTCCGGGCCGAGGATCTTCTTCGCCAACGCCTGGATCTTCGGATCGTCGGCCTCGACCGCGAGCGTCGACTTGAGGTTGTTGCCCCCGTTGGGGTCCACCAGCGGCCGGATCATCTTTCGCGCCGCCACCGGGAGCGCGGTGATCGTGATCTCCACCGTGTCCTTGTCGATCGGCTTGAACTTCTGGCGGTAGGTGTCCTTGCGGAAGCGGTCCGGCAGGCCGTTGACCTTCAGCTTCAGCT
>JAYVRT010000696.1:0-16325 GCA_043776025.1 Archangiaceae bacterium
GCGTTCATCGGCCTGTTCTCTGGCCTGATGCGCGAGCTGTCGGAGATGAGCTACCTGCAGACGAAGCCGGTGTTGCTCGACGACTCGAAGCTCAAGCGCCTGCTGCCCTCGCTGGCGAAGACGCCGTACCCCGAGGGCATTCTGCGCACCGTCGAGGCCTACCGCGCCGGCGCGTGAAGAGCCAACCGATGCAAACCTGCAGCTGTGGGTTCAGGCTCGGCGTCGAAGCGCTGCCGCGAGCCAAATCCCCAGCCCCGTGAGCATCACCTCCAGGCCCCCGCCCGCCGCGGAGCAACCGCGGGCACTGCCGCTCGACTTCGGCGCAGTCGGGCAACCGACGTCCGGGCCCTTGCAGGTCGTCGGGTCGACTCCGAGCAGCACCGAACCGTCAGGCTGCGAAGCGGCGCTGCTAAAAGTCGCCATCGTGGCGACGGTCTGACGGGTCCAGGCCCCGCCTGCCTTGCCTTGCGCGATCGCCCCCTTCGCGCCGACCGCGGTGACGGTGCCGTCCGCCGCCACCGCCCCTGAGCTGAAATCGGTACCCGCGCTGCTGTCGACCGCGGCGAAGGCCGTCCCGTCCCAGGCCAACAGAGGTCCTCGGCCTGCCAGATACACCGCCGAGCCGCGCCCGAAGACCGCCACGGGCGCGGCGCCTGCCGGCAAGTCGACGCGAACGAGCTTCTGCCCGATCAGGCGCCACAGCTCCCCCTGCGAGAGCAACCAGACGTCATCCAGGGCCAGCACCTGCACCAACCTGGGCTGCAAGGACTCCTCGGTGGCGACCAACGTCAGCTGCTTCCCGTCGAAATGAAACAGCCCGCCGAAGTCGACGAGGACGAAGACGTCATCTGGGGCGCGAGCGTCGGCATCGCGCACGCCCGTCGCGCCGAGCGCTGCCAGGTCCATCGAGGTCGTCGTCCCGGCGGCGTCGTAGAACTCGATCGACCCGGTCCCGACCAGCATCACCGAGCTTCCCGCCTGCTTCGGCGTCAGAGGAACTTCACCGATCTGCTTGATCTGCCCGCCGGTGACGCGCGCCGGGCTCTGGTTCGGGCCTCCGAGGTAGAGCGTCTCGCCCGCGCGCGCGAGGTGACGGGTGTTGAATTGAAACTCGAACGCCGAGCTCTTCACCAGCACATAGGAGCTGAACGCCACCTTCCCTCCCTTGAGCACTCCGACCCGTCCTTCCTGAGTCGGGTAGTAGCTGTACGAAGGCTGAATCTTCGCCAGCTCGAGCGCGGTGAACCCGGAGCTGGCAACCCACGCGTCGAGGCCGTCGACCTTCATCTCCAACAGGTAGCCGTTGTTGTCCTCGGCGCGAATCCGCTCCGCGAGCTCCCGATGTCCCGAGTCGATGATCAGCTGGCCGACCGCGCAGGCGGTGCCGTGATCGTCGATGAAGAACGGCCGCTGCGCACCCGGCAGCCGGTGGTTGTGAGGGAACACCCCGCGCTGAGAGTACGCGTGGAGCCGATCGAGCAGTGCCATCCGCGACTGGCGTTGCGCGGACGGAAGCGCGGAGACCTCGACGGCCCGCAGCTCTGCTTCGCGTTGTTCGAGGTGGCGTTGAATCTGCCCGACGGTCGAAAAGTCCTTCGCTTCGTTCGGGCGGAGATCGGACGCGCCGATCACTGCCAGCAGCAGGAGGGTTTGCATGACCGCGCCCTGTGCAGTCTCCGGGCCGCACGAGAAGCGCGCGAAATCACGAGCGCTGGAACTCCGAAGTCAGTGACACGGGTGTCGCATCGGAGGCCTCCGCCCGGGGCCGCGGTTGGACGGCCAGACCGACCTTGGCCGCAATCTGATCCCATGCGTTTCGTAAGTGGGGGCATGAGGCTGAGCACCTGGGTGCTGTTGGGGGTCGGGCTGTCTGGCTGCTTCCACGAGGTGCGGCCCGAGCCGAAGGTCACGGCGTTCGCCGACACGCGGCTGCCGCTGCGGGTGAAGTACTACCTGCCCAGAGGCGAGCGCGCCCGCGTCGACAACCACCGGTACTTCAACCTCGGCATCATCCACGTGTGGAACATCGAGATCGGCGAAGCGCTGGCCGACAGCGTGCCGCAGATGCTCGACACCGTCTTCGCCTCGGTGACTCCTGCGAGCGGGCCGACCGACGTCGACGACGCGGATGTCTTCGTCTCGCCGGTCATCACCTCGTTCGACGTCGACGGCGGCAACCTCGTCTCGACGCTGAAGATTCGCTTCCTCGTGCTCGGCGCGGACCGCGAAGCGATTCTCGAGGAAGAGGTGACCGCGAGCTCGCTCGAGGACTCGGCGTGGATGTGGGGCGGAGCGTTCACCGGCGTTGCCACGCTGCGCACTTCGACCGAGCAGGCCTTCGAGTTGCTGATGAGGAAGACCGCGGCCCGCCTCTTCGAGGCCCTGCGCACCGCGCGGTCCCGGCGCGAGCTCGGGGTGTAGCGGCCGCTGCTGAAATCACTCCGCCGAGGTCGGGGCCCACCGCTGCTGCCGGTGGATCTGGGTCAGCAGCGCCTGCCCCGCGGCGAGCTCTTCCGCATCCTTGGTCAGCCCGACGGCGCGCGTCAGGTGTGGCTCGGCGAACCGGCCCAGTCCGAGGAACTTCACCCGCGCGGGCAACGCGAGCGCGGGCTGCGCCAGCTCGGTGAGCCACCGTTGCAGCTGCGCCTCGTAGGCTGGGGTGAGCAGCTCGAGGCGGATCACCATCGTCCGCTTCAGCACCCGCGGTGGCGGCGAGATGTGCAGCGGAATCACCGCGTCGGTCACCGCCTGCGGCAGCAGGTAGATCGCCCGGATGCCAGGGGTGAGGAAGTAGCTGCGGTTCCAGGTGTCGACCATCGCCTCCGCTTCGTCCTCGTACAGGCCGTCGGCGACGAGCACCGCCTTGAGCCGCGCCCGCAGCGCCTGGACGAACTCGTTGAGCGTCAGGGCCGCCGCGGGGATCTCCACCGCGGTGCTGTCTCCTCCAGCGAGCGCGCCGACCTCGGTGAAGCCCGCGCTCTTCGCGGTGACGTTCATCACGAACATCGCCGCGACTTTGCCCTGGCCGGTGGGGTTGACGAACCGCGCGGAATTCCCCGCCACGGTGGCCTGCAGCGGCAGCGAGAAGTTGCCCAGGCCCCGGTAGAAGAGGAAGCGCTCTCGCTGGTCGCCCACCGCCAGCGTGTTGCTCGCGACGTTGCGCGCGAAGCCCCAGCTCGTCTTGCCCAGCGGCCCGGCGAGCTCCGGCTGGTCTTCGCGGCCGAGCACCTGGAACTTGCCCCAGTCGAGGCTGCCGCCTTTGAACGGGCCTTCGAAGCGTGACGCGCACGAGGGAGGAATCGACTGGCTCGCCGAGAGCCACGCGTCCACCGGCGGGGCGCCGTGCCAGACGTAGACCGGGGGGCTCATCGCGCGCACCCAGGGAAACCATTGGGTGAGGATGCCGTCGGGGAAGTCCACCTTCGCCACCACTTCCTGTTGCGCTGCCGAATAGAAGTAGGTGACCGGGGTCTCCATTTTCTGGTCCACCGGCACCACCTCCACCGCCGACGGCGTGGTCTTCGCCTGCGCCATTCGATCGGCGACGAAGCCCGGCAGGTCCTCCTCTTCGTGGTGCAGCCCCGGCAAGAGCGTGCCGTCGCTGGCGACCACCGAGGTGAGCGTGCCCCACTCGTGGACCACGAAGCCCTGGGCAGGCGTCCAGGCCTTCGCGCCCACCAGCGGTTGGTCACTGTCGCCGGGGCCCGAGACGACCCCCGGCGCCGCGCGCCCACAGCCGAACATCGAAAGAGACAACGTCACTGCCAGCGCGACTCGCATCGGACCCTCGTTGGAATTCCCCGGCCGTCGCTGGTGGGTATGCCGGCTTCAATCCGGCGGACAAAGGGGTCGGCGCAGATCCGCCGGGTCATCGGTGGCGAAGCGACTATTGTCCGTTTTTCGGGAGCCGGCATAACGGCTGAGGACGGCGAGTGGACGCGCGGGAAACGACAGTGCCGTCAGCAAGCGTGGTGCGCTTCGCGTCCGGCGACCGCGAAGCGTTCCTCGAGGTCTATCGCGTGTATGCAGGGCCACTGCGGCGCTGGGTGGCGAAGTTCTTCAAGAGCCCCTTCGAACAGGAAGAGGCGGTACAGGAGGCCTGGCTCATCGTGCACCGAATGCACCACGCCTACGACGTCAACAAAGGCGAGCTCGGCCCTTGGCTGCGCACCGTCACCGCCAACCGCTGCCGCGAGCTGCTGCGCGCCAAGGGGCGCCGGCCGGACGCCTCGGTGCCGCTCGAGGACGCGGGCGACGCGCTCTGGCTCGATCAACCCGGCCCCGAGGACGCGGTGCTCCAGTCGAAGCTGCGCGAGGCGGTGTCGCGGTTCGCCGCGGCGCTGAGCCCGGAGGAGTCCACGGTGCTCCGCCAGAGCCTCGTCGAGGGGCAGTCGAACGAGCAGCTCGCCGCCGCGCTCGGGGTCACGGTGCGGCAGTCGAAGTACCTCAAGCTCAAGTTGCTCCAGCGCGCCTCGGCGGACCCAGTGCTGCGGCAGCTGGCGGCGGAGGTGCTCGGATGAGCCTGCTGCGTCAGCGCAAACAGATCGAGCAGGCGGTCGCGGGGCTGTTGCCCCTCGAAGACGAGCGGAAGCTGCGCGCCCACCTCGCCGATTGTTACGAGTGCCGCACCCACTACGACCAACTGACGATGCAGGCCCGGCTGTTGGCGGGCAGCCCTGGACCAGGCGCGGGCGCCGACGAGCGCGAGCTCGCCCGGCTGACCGCGGCGATCGCTCCGAAGGCCACCCCGGTTCGAACCCGCGGCTGGCTTCCCGCGCTCGCATTCGCGGGGGCGTGCGCGGCGCTCTTCCTTGTCCTCGTCGGGCTGCCGAAGCTGGGCGCGGGCGACGACGACATCGTCTGGCGCGGCGCGGCCGATGCCGGGGCGGAGGCGACCTTCGAGCTGCTGGTGTACGCGGCGCCGCTCGACGGAGGAAAGCTGGAGCAAAGGGCGAACTTCCCACTGGATGCGACGTCACGGATTCAGAAGGACCAATGGGTCGCCTTCGCGCCGAGGGAAGCGAGCCGAAAGTTCGGCTACTTCCGCGCGGTCCTCGTGCCCGAGCAAGGCGCTCCGCTGATCGTCGAGAGCGGCCACAGCCTCGCGCTCGACCCCGGCCGCTGGCGGGTCTTCGGGGTGTTGATGATTCGCGCCACCGAGGGCCGGCTTCAAATGGCGGTCGACGAGACGGCAAAGGACGCGAAGCGGTTGTCGATGGCCGGTGGACTGCAGTCCTACGGTGAGATCCTCGTCGAGCCGTGAACTCCGCGTTGACCCTGGCGCTGCTGTCGTTGCTCTCCGCCGAGCCGGCAGGGGACGTCTACGCCCTCGTCATCGGCCACAACGGCGGGCGCGAGGGGTTGCCCGCGCTCCGCTTCGCCGATGACGACGCGCTCCGCCTCGCGCGCACGTTCGCCGCCCTGCCCGGACACCAGCAGACCTGGGTCCTCGCCGAGCCTGACGAGGCGACGCGATCGATGCTCGAGCTCGCGGGGCTGCCGTTCCCGGTGCTGCGGGAGCCGACCCGGGCAGCGCTCTTCGCTGCGCGCGACGAGCTCAAGGCGGCGCTGCTCCAGCGGCCGAAGGGGCGCCACGCCACGGTGTACCTCTTCTATGCGGGGCACGGCGTCGACGGGCGGCTGCTGCTCAAGCCAGAAGAAGGGGCAGCCGAGTCGGGCATCAGCGGCCCCGAGCTGAAGCAGCTGGCGGGTTCGCTGCCGGCGGACGATGTCGTCCTCTTCGTCGACGCCTGCCGGGCGCAGAGCCTGTTCACCTCGCGCGGCGCGAGCGGCCCGGACCTCTCGGCGCAGATCGCCGAGCTGCAGAACGCTCCCGCCGCGACGCGCCTGGGAGTGCTCGCCGCGGCACAGTCGAACCAGCCGGCGGGCGAGACCCAGCGGCTGCAGGGCGGCTTCTTCTCCCACGTGCTCGCCTCCGGGCTGCTCGGCGGGGCCGACGCGGACGGCGACGAGGTGGTGCGCTTTGGCGAGCTCGCCGCGTTCGTCGCCTTTCACACCGAGCGGCTGACCGGGCAGCGGCCCTGGTTCGAGCCGCCTGCGGGCGAGCTGCAATCGCCGACGGTGCAGCTGCACGGGGCGACCTGGCTCAAGCTCGACGCTGACGTCGCCGGCCGGCTGCAGATCTCCTCCACCGCCGGTGCGCCGTACTTCGCCGAGGTGAACAAGGCCAAGGGCAAGGCAGCGCGGCTGGCGCTGCCGGCGGGCCGGTTCAAGGTGGTGCGCACCGTCGGCGGTGACCGGGCGTCGACCGAGCTCGAGGTGGCCGCTGGAGCAGAGCAGACGCTCAGCGCCGCCTCCTTCGCGCCGCTCATTGTCGCCGAGCGAGGAGGAGAGGACGAGGGCTTCGAGGCGCCGTTCAGCGCGTCGGTGGTGGCGGCCCTGGACTCCGGCTTCGTCTCGGGCCGGGCGCAGCCCGGCACCGGGCGCACCTGGCGGCATTCGCTCGACGTGGCGTACCAGGTCTCGCCCGCGCCGTTCGGGCTCCCGGGCGTCGAGCACGGCGTCGAGGCCGGCTACCGCTTCGCGCTCGGAAACCTGCTGCTCGGCCCGCGGGTGTCGTTTCGCGCCTCGGGTTTCTCCAGCGGGACGCTGCGGCGGCTCGGGGTGCTGTTGCAGGCCGGGTGGAGATTCACGCCGCTGAAGTGGCTCGAGCTGTCGCCCTGGGGCGCGGTCGGCTTCAAGTCGGTGTGGCTCGACGGGGCGCGGCCGGCGGCGGCGCCGTTCGCTCCGGGCGTCGGGCTGGGGGTGCGTCTCTCGGCGGCGATCGGCTCGAACCTCTCGGTGTTCCTCGATGGGCGCTACGAGGCGGCGTGGGTCGCGCTCGACGGCAGCCGGCAGCTGTTCGGCGAGCCGTCCGCGGTGCTGGGGGTGAGCCTGTGGCTCTGATTGTCCGCTTGCACTGCGCCGGGCATACCCTCGATGGAATGCGCGTTCTGTTCCCACTGCTGCTGCTCACCGGGTGCGGACTGCCCGGCCTGACCAGCGAGGACGTCTTTGGCCTCGAGCCGGTGCCGCGCGCGTGGGCCTACGGGGTCGTCACCGACGCGCGCACCAGCGGCCCCATCTCCGGTGCGACGCTTCAGCTCGGCGACGCCTCGGCGACCTCCGACGTCAACGGCGCCTTCCGCCTCGACGGGCAGCTCGCCGGCACCGCGCAGCTCGCCGCCTCGCGCCAGGAGTTCCAGACTCTCGCCGAGGCGGTCGAGCTCAAGCCCGGCGCGAACCGGCTCGACGTTCGCCTCTTCCGCATCTCCTGCGGCACCTGCGGGGCGACCGAGGTCTGCGACGCGGCGGCGGGGCGGTGCGTCGAGGCGGCGTCGATCTCCGGCGACATCGTCAACGTCTGCACCGGCGCGGTCGTCGTCGCCCGCGTCACCGTCGACGGCAAGTCCACCTGCGCAATCCCGGGGAAGGGCTACTGGCAGCTGACGGGTCTGCGACCGGGCGGGCCACAAGCGCTGGTCGCGGGGAAGGACGGCTACGAGCCGTACCGCGCCGACGTCACCCTCGTCTCCGGCTTCAACACCCTCGACAAGATCTCGCTCAACCCCATCGGCGGCTGCTCCGCGCCACCACCCACGGACACGCCCTGCACCTGCGTCACCGCCGGCTGCCAGTGACGGATCCGACAAACACGAGCTGTTGCAGCGGCTTGCGGTCGAAGCGGAAAAGCTGTGGGGTCACGCCCAGTTGGGGGTCAGCGGGCCTCATTGCGCAGGGCGCTGCGCAATCGGCACCGACCGCCGGCCGAGTTACCGGCCTGAGCGCTGGGCACGGCGACTGCTTAATGGTCGCTCACAATGAACAAACTGATCCTGACCGCCGCCGCCGCCCTCGCCCTCGCCGCCTGCGGCCCCCAGTACGATTACGGCTACGGCACCTCCTCTTCCAGCACCGCTCCGGCGTCCCAGCAGCAGTCGTACCCGTCGCAGGCCTCGCCGAGCACCTACCCGTCCGCCTCCTACTCCCCAACCTTCACCTGCATCAGCGAGGAAGTGGCACCCTCCGGCGCCCTGGGGAAAGACATCGTCGGCAGCTGGCAGGACTGGGGCGGCTCGAGCGCGCTCAACGCCACCGACACGCTCACCATCTTCGCGGCGGACGGCACGGTGACGATCTCCAGCTTCCCGCTCGACCCGTACTCTCTGCCCGACGAGAGCAAGCCGATGAAGCTCGAGTACACGGGGCATTACGACGTCGCCGATGGCCGCCTGACGATCTCCTGGTCCGATGGCGTCACCGAGACCAGCCCCGCCGCCCTCAGCATCGTGAACGTCCCCGGTTGCACGATGCTCGTGCTGGCGCCGAACAAGAAGTCGCGGCTTCCCAACGTCGACCAGCTCGAGCGAGTGACCTGCCCCACGCCGGAGGCCGCCCCCGCGACCCCTCCCGGGATCGTGAAGTAACCTTTCAGCACGACGAAGCGACCGGTCAGGCAGGTCGTCTCCCTCCCGCGGCCGCAGCAGGCTGTTCTGCGGGGCATGAGCCGACGCCGTCTGGGTGTACTCGCCGCGCTGCTGCTGGGCCGCCTCTGCTGGGTCGCGGCGTGCTCCTCCCCCGACGACGAAGCCGACCAGCGCTCGCGGCTCTCCTACCTGACCCAGCGGCTGACGGCAGAGGCCGCGCCTGGTTGGGGACCCAGCGAGTTCTACGCGGGTGAGTGGAGAATCGTCTCGCTCTCGATGACCGCGCTCGCGGCGGTCGACTTGAACGAGCCGGCGCAGGTCGAGAAGCTGGCCGAAGTCGCGCTGCGCAGGTCGAGCCGCGCCTTCGACACGGGCAGCTACCGAACCGACGCGCTCGCCACGCTCGGCAGCGACGAGGGGCATGCCGGGTACCTTGGGCACTTGATGTTGGTGCTCGCCTCGGAGTGCTCGATGGGGAGCACCAAGCACCGCGCGGAGGCCGACGCGGTCTCCACCGCCCTCCGCGCCCGCTTCCTCGCCGCGCAACATGGGTTGATCGACACCTACGCCGGCCGGAAGTGGATTCCGGACAACGCCGCGGCGCTGGCCGGGGTCGAGCTCTACGCGCGCTGCCGTGGTCTCCCGTCGTTCGCGGTCGTCGCGCGCCGTTGGCCGACCGATGCGACAGGGTTGCTGCTGTTCTCACCGGGCGTCGCGCCGCGAGGCTCTGGCGCGGCCTGGAATTCGATCTACCTGCCGAGGATTGACGCAGAGTTTGCTCAGCAGCAGTTCCGCCTCGCGAGCCAACGGTTCGCGGTCCACCCGGCGCCCGGCCTGGCTGCCTTCCGCGAGTATCCGCCTGGCGTGCGCGGCACGGGCGACGCAGATTCAGGCCCGTTGGTCTTCGGACTCTCGCCGTCCGCCACCGGCTTCGCGCTCGCCGGCGCGGATGACCCGCTGCGGGGAGGACTGTTGCGAACCGCCGAGCTCGCGGGGTGGACGGTGCCCTGGCACGGACGGCACTACCTGTTCGGACCGCTGGTCGGTGACGCGGCCGTGCTCGCGGCGCGGACCTCCGGGCGGCGACTCCCTTCCCCGGGAGCGCGAGCCGGGCCACTTGATTTGCAAGCAGCGAACCCTGAAGAACTTTAGGGTTGGCTGTATCGAGATCAAGCGGGCACGGAGCCCGGTCCAGCCGGCTTCGCGGTCGGCGTCGCCAGCGGCTTGACGAACTCGTTGGCGATGAACCCCAGCACCAGCAGCCCGGCCATGATTCGCATCGTCACGTTGTACGCCTGCGCCTTCTCCACGCCCGAGTCGATCTGGTACTGGCGCAGGTAGTTGACGATCAGCGGCCCGAGCACGCCAGCGACACTCCAGGCGGTGAGGAGCCGGCCGTGAATTGCTCCGACGAACCGGGTGCCGAACAGGTCCGCGAGGTACGCGGGGATGGTGGCGAAGCCGCCGCCGTACATCGTGAGGATGAGACAGAAGCAGACGACGAACGCAGCGAGCGTCCCAAGCTTCGCCAGCTCAGGCACCAGCAGGTACAGCACGGTGCCGAAGGCGAAGAAGATCGCGTAGGTGCGCCGGCGGCCAAGCTTGTCCGACAGCGACGCCCAAAAGAACCGCCCGAGCATGTTGAACAGGCTCAGCAGCGAGACGAAGCGCGCGGCGTCGGTCGCGTCGACGCGTCCCTTGAAGACCTCCTGGATCATCGCCGAGGCCTGCCCAAGCACCCCGATGCCGGCGGTGACGTTGAAGCAGAGCACCGCCCACAGCAGCCAGAACTGCCGCGTCTTCATCGCCTGCGCTGGCTCGAGCCCCAGCTGCGCCACCGCCGGCGCCGTCCACCCCTTCGGCGCGAAGCCTTCGGGCGGCACCCGGAAACTGAGCGCTCCCGCCGCCATCACGAGGAAGTACAGCAGGCCGAGGGTGACGAACGTCGGCACGATCCCCGGGGACGACTCGGTCGCGAAAAGCTTCATCAGGAAGTTCGACAGCGGCGCCGCGACGATCGCCCCTCCGCCGAAGCCCATGATCGCGATCCCCGTCGCCATCCCCCGGCGATCCGGAAACCACTTCACCAGCGTCGAGACCGGGGTGATGTAGCCCAGCCCGAGGCCGATTCCGCCGAGGACCCCGTAGCCGAAGACGACCAGCGGCAGCAGGTGCAGCTCGACTCCCAGAGCGGCCACGAGCAGCCCCGAGCCGAAGCAGGCCGCCGCGAGCAGGCCGCTGCTGCGTGGGCCGACGCGCTCGAGCCACTTGCCGAACACCGCCGCCGAGATTCCGAGGAAGGCGATCGCGGTGGTGAAGATCCACCCCAGCTGGGTCAGCTTCCAATCGCCCGCGCCGGTCTTCGTCAGCGGCAGGTTGAAGACGCTGAACGCGTAGGCCTGCCCGATGCAGAGGTGAATCGCCAGCGCCGACGGCGCCACCCACAGCCGCTTGTACCCGGGCCCAGCGACGATCCGCGCTTTTTCAAAGAACCCCGCCGCCATCACCCGCCCCGCGTCGGCTGCAGCTCGGTGGAGACCGAGCTCTCCGGATCCGGCAGGCGCTCTGTGGGCTCGACCCGCGGCGGCAGGGGCGGCGGCGTCCCGAGCAGCCGCAGCGTGTCCTTCAGCGCCACCGCGAACTCCAGCGCCGACTGCCACCGCCGCTCGCGCTTCTTCGCCAGGCCCTTCTCCACCACCGCGACCAGCGGCACCGGCAGCGAAGGCGCCACCGTTCGCAGCGGCGCGAAGTCACCGATTCGCACCTTCTCGATCAACGCGACGAAGGTCTCCGCGTCGAACGCCTTCTTCCCCGCCAGCAGCTCGTACAGCATCGCCGCCACCGCGTAGACGTCGGTGCGGGCGTCGACGTCACGGGCGTCGAAGAACTGCTCGAACGCCATGTAGGACGGAGTTCCGAGCGTGGCTCCGACCACGGTCAGCGGCTTGCCCTCGGTGCCGTGCATCTTCGAGATGCCGAAGTCGAGGACCTTCGCCGTCTCCACCTGGACTCCGTAGGGGTCGGGGCGCCGAAGGATGAAGACGTTCGCCGGCTTCATGTCGCGGTGAATCACCTGCTTGTGGTGCGCTGCCGAGAGCCCCTCGAGCACCTGGCAGATCAGGCCGATCAGCCGAGCGGGGTGCAGCGGCCGTTCGCGCAGGTGCAGCTGCTTCAGGTCGTCGCCTTCGAGCAACTCCATCGCGATGAAGGCGAGCCCCTGCGGTGCGACCTCGGCGTCGAGCACCCGCACGATCCGGTCATCGCCCACCGTCGCCGCGGCGCGCGCCTCGCGCATGAAGCGCTCGAGCATCGGGCCGTCGGTCATCAGCTCTTTGTTGAGCACCTTGAGCGCTACCCACCCATCGGTGCGCACGTGCCGCGCGCGGTACACGGCGCCGCAGCCCCCTTTTCCCAGCAGGCGCTCGACCCGATAGCGATCCACCTGCGTGCCGCACAAGCCAGGCGCGGCCATCGGCTGGCCGGTGCGTGGGCAAAGCTCGGCCCCCGCTTCGTGCTCGTCGCCGCAGTGTTGGCAGGCGCCCATCCCGCTACTCTGCCTTTCGCCCGAGGCCGTCGAGGATCTGCAGCACCTTCTCCGCGTCGGGATGGTTGGGCGCGAGCTTGAGGAAGGTGCGGTACTCCTCGGCGCCCAGCTCATCGTCGCCCAGCTTCACGTACGTCGTGCCCAACAGCTTGTGGCACTGCGCCAGCGAGGGGTTGGTGCGAACGCAGTCGATGCCTTGCAAGCGCGCCTCGACCCAACGCCGCTCTCTGACCAGCTGCTGCACCCGGCGAACCACTTCGGGCTCGACGAGGGTCATCGGGGGAGCCGCCTCGATCGCGCGAACCGGCCCCACGACCTGGCTGAAGCCCTGCTGCGACTTCAGCAGCGGGCCGACCATGAACCCCGCGCCCAGCAGCACCGCCCAGGCGAGCGCGAGCAGCGGCCGCGACCACATCCGCCGCGGGCCCGTCTGCCTCGGGAGCCTCTGGGTCTCGATCGCCCGCGGTTGAGCAAGACGCTCCATCGTGCCGGGACTCACTTGAGGTGGTCGTGATCGAGCAGTTGACGCACGTCCTCGATGTCCGGGTTGTCCATCGGCGCCAGCGAGAGGAACGCGCGGTATTCGTTGGCCGCTTTGGCCGGGTCGCCGAGCTTCGCCCACGCGAGGCCCAGCAGCCGGTGGCATTCGAAGTTGCGTGGCTCGGCCTTGACACATTTTTCCAGCCTCGACTTCGCCGCCGAAAACTGATTCGCCTGAATCAGCAGCGTCGCCTCTTGCAGCAGGTCGCCGGCCGAACCCTGGGGCAGCAGGTGAGGCAGCTTCCCGAAGTTGGTTCCCCGCAGCTCCCGCTCGGCGCCCGCGGCGTCGCCCCGGTCGGCCGCCTTGCGAGCGTTCTCCACTTTGTCGGTCGTCGCCCGGTCGCGGTTGAGGCGCACGAGCAGCTTCTGCGCCTCGGGGCAGGGTTGCCCGTGGAGCCGGCAGGTGGCGAGGAGCTCCCGCGCTTTGGTGTACTCGAGCGAGTCGGTCAGGCCTTTCGCCGTGGAGAGCAGCAGCGCCGCCTGCTCTTCGTCGGGGTCGATGCCCACCCGCTGGGGGAGCCGGTAGGCGGCCCGCGCCGGGTCCGACGCCGCCAGGCTCCACAGCTTCGAGCTTGCGGCTGCCTGCCGTGGGGCCAGCAGAGAGATCGCCTGGGACTTCTCGAGCTCGGCGGCCGCCTTCGCCAGGTCCTTCTTCTGCAGGGCCGCCTCGCCTCGGACGAGCGCCTCCATCAGGGGCTTTTCGGCCAACAGCGTCCCCCGGAGCTCCGCCGCGGGCCGGCCGCAGGCGCTCTTCGCCAGGCACTGGTCGAGGATCTGCCGCGCCGTGTCCCAGTCGAGCGCGTCGATTGACACCCTCGCACGCGCGAGCTCAGCGTCCTCGATCGCCTGGGTCGCCGCTGAGCGTTGGGCCGTCGCGGCCTGGGCGGAGTTTCGCTGCACCGCTTCCTGGGTGGCGGTGACGTGCTCCGGCTCGGCGCCGAACTGCTCGCCGACGTTGACCGCCGCGTAGCCGAGCACCCCCAGCAACACCGCGCCCGGGCCGAACCAGAGAATCGGCGGCTTCCCCCGCGCAGTGCGCACCACCGCCTTGCGGTCTTCGAGGGTGATCGGCTCGGCGGCGACGCGCTCGAAGTTCGGCCGCGGGTCCAGCGTCGTCGGCTCATCGCCGGGCCCCACCGGGAGGCGCTCTACCTTCGGCCGTTGGTCCTTCGTCACCGGCTCGAGCGCCGGCACCGACGGCGCGGTCGGGCGGCTCTGCGGATCCCACTTCTCCAGCTGCTGCTGGAAGCGGGCCGAGAGCGCGACGCTGCGCCGCTCGGCCTGAAGCTCGGGGGTGAAGAGCCAGGTCATCCACTGCTTCACCGTCTCGCTGGAGAAGGCCGGCTCCTGGCCGTAGAGGAAGGTGGCGAGCGCTTCCTGCATCGCCAGCGCCGAGGGGTAGCGCACCGTCCGGTCCGTCGCCATCGCCATCGCGAGGACCTGCACCAGCGGCTGCGGCAACACCGGGTTGACCACCAGCGGCGGGCGAAAGCGGCCGACGACGATCGCCCGCATCACGTTGTGCATCTGGCCCTCGAAGGGCAGCACGCCGCACAGCATCCGGTAGAGCAACACGCCCACGGCGAACACGTCGCTGCGCGCGTCGAGGGGATCCGCCACCGCCTGCTCCGGCGAGAAGAAGAGGTACTTCCCCTTCACCAGGCCCGGCTCGGTCTCGGCCCGCCCCCGCATCGCCGCCTTGGCGACCCCGAAGTCCACCACCTTCGTCTGGCCCTCGAAGCTGACGAGCACGTTCTCCGGCGAGACGTCGCGGTGCACCAGGTTCAGCGGCTTGCCGTCTTCGTCGATGCGGGTGTGGGCGTAGTGCAGGCCCTTGAGCACCTCCATCGCGATGAAGCAGGCGATCGGCAGGGGCAGCCGGGTGAAGCCGACCGAGGCGGCGCGGTCGAGCAGTTGGTGGAGCGAGCGGCCATCGACCAGCTCCATCGCGATGAAGTAGTCGCCGTCCACCTGCCCGAAGTCGAAGACCTGGGCGATGTTGCCGTGGCTGAGCGAGGCCGACAGCTTCGCCTCGTCGATGAACGCCTTGATGAAGGCCGCGTCCTGCGCCAGGTGGGGAAGCACCCGCTTGATCACCACCGGCTTGGTGACCCCGGCGGCGCCCCGCAGCTGGGCGCGGTAGGTCTCCGCCATGCCGCCGCTGGCGAGCCGCGCGAGCAGCTCGTACTTGCCGAACGGCGATTGAATCGGCGCCTCGGACACGGAATCACGACTTCACTACAACTTCAGGTCCCGAAGCACGTCGCGAGCGTTATGAGTGTGGGCCGATGCGCACCCGCGGCCTGGTCTACGTCACCCTCGTCTATCTGCTCGCCCTCACCGTGGCGGCCTTCGTCGCCCGGGTGGACAGCTCGCTGCTCGGCCTGGGCCTCGCCGACCTCGCGGCGACGGTGGTGGTCTTCGCCGGCAGCGTCCGCGCCAACAACTCGAGCGTCTACGATCCCTACTGGAGCGTGATCCCGATGGCGCTCGCCGCCTGGTTCGCGCGCGGCGGGGATCTCTCGCCCCGGGCGGTCCTGGTGCTGCTCGCCGTCGCCACCTGGGGCGTGCGGCTGACGTGGAACTGGGCGCGCGGTTGGCAGGGCCTGGGCCACGAAGACTGGCGCTACGTCGACATTCGCCGGAAGACGGGACGGCTCTACTGGGGGGCGAGCCTGCTGGGGCTTCACACCTTCCCCTCGGTGCTCACCTTCCTCGGGAGCCTGCCGATGCTGGCTTCTTTGACCCAGCCCACGGCGCTCTGGGCCCTCGACGCGCTGGCGGCGGCGACGACCTTCGGGGCGATCGCGATCGAGACCGTCGCCGACGAGCAGCTGCGCGCCCACCGCCGGGCTTCTCCGGGCCAGTACTGCCCCACCGGGCTGTGGCGCTACTCGCGCCACCCGAACTACTTCGGCGAGATCCTCTTCTGGGTCGGCCTCTGGCTCTTCGGGGTGGCCGCCGGAGCACCCGCCTGGATGGCGCTTGGGCCGGTGGCGATGGTCGCGCTCTTCGTCTTCGCCAGCATCCCGATGGCGGAGAAGCGGTCGCTGGCCCGCCGGCCCGACTATGCTGGGCAAATCGCCACCGTCTCGATGCTGGTGCCGTGGTTCCCCAAGCGCTGATTTTGAGGACTCCTGATGCCCCCTCCGATTCGCCCCGCAACCTCGCCGGTCGTCGCTCCCCGCGCTCCAACGACGCCTTCGACCCCCGCGCCGATCGTCGCCCGGCCGGACCCGCTGGCGGTGACGCTCGCCAACGGCACCACCTTCACCCCGGTGGATCGCGCCCGCCTCGCGGCGGAGGCAGCGAAGGCGCTCGCGCTCGGCGCCGACGTCCCCGGCCGGGTGCAGGACGGCCCGACCTGTGGGCTCTACGCGCTGGGGATGGTGATGGACTTCTGGGACGCGAAGAACCCCGACGCGGCGGACGCGCTGGTGCAGAGCTCAGACGTGGTCCGGTGGGACAGCCACAGCCACCAGCCCGACACCAAGCGGCTGCTGCTCGACGAGGCGAAGAAGCGCGGCTTCACCACCCAGGGCGAGATGTTCTACGCCAAGGACCTCGCCGCGCTGGCCCGCAGCTTCGGCTACGAAGCGAAGACGGTCTCCAACGTGACGCTGAAGCAGATCGAAGCCGCGGTGGATCGCGGCCACCCAGCGCTCGTCGGCTTCGACGTCGACAACAACGGCAACCCCGGCCTCTTCGGCGGCAAGCGCGCGCACTGGGCGGTGATCGAGGGCTACTTCAACAAAGACGGGGTCGACTACCTCGTCGCCACCCACGGGTGGACGGGCAAAGAATACGTGTGGAAG
>JAYVRT010000697.1:0-4473 GCA_043776025.1 Archangiaceae bacterium
CGGCCGCCCTGGCAGACCTGGCCCGCGCCGCACTGGGAGTTGCTGGTGCAGCCCGGCGGCGGAGGCGCCTGGACGCAGGCCCCGCTGACGCAGACTTCACCTGCCGCGCACTGGGAGCTGCTGGTGCAGGCCGGCGGAGGCGCCGCGACGTCGTCGAGGGTCCCGGTGAAGCTCCCGGTGATTCGCCCCCCGATGCCGCCAGCGGCGGTGAGGGTGACGGTACCCGAGGTCGCCATCGAGACCGGGGCCCCGGACTGCGCGTCGAAGACGCCGGCGTACAGCGAGGTGTTGTTGATCGACGAGGTGCCGACGGTGAGCGACTGGCCGTCGGAGATGACCGCGAAGACCTGCCCGGGCTGGGTGTGGAAGTTGGCGATCACCACGTAGTGGCTGGTGGCGCCGCCCTGGGTGTCGAGGCTGCCGATCGCCTCCGGGCCGCCGGTGGAGGCGGGCGTGGAGCTGACGTTCCAGCTGCCGGTGCCGATCGGGCTGCCGTTCCAGGTGTTTGGATCCACCACCGGGGCGTCGAAGGTCGCCGTCCCCGGATAGCCGGTGCTGAGCGCCTGCATCGAGTGGCCCTTTGGCTGCGGCCGGGAAAAGGTGGCCTGGGGCGCCGGGTTGCTACAGGCGGCGAGCACCAACAGCCCCAGGACACACGACGACACTCCGCGGACCGCGTGGGTCCGCGCTGCGAACGATGACATTTTTGAGTACCCCTCTTGACGCGGCCAGAACCGGCCATGACCGCCTTCGCCGCATCAGTGGCCAGAGGGCTGGCCGGCATTCAGGGGATTATTTCCAGAGGGCTCAGTACCCCTGGTTTTGCATTCGCTGCTGGTTCTGCGCGCCGATGCTCGCCAACCCGCCGCAGGTGCAGCAGCCGGCCACCGCGAGGCCAATCAGCACCCAGAGCCAGGTCTTCGACTTCGTGCTCGCCGGTGTCGCGGGGGCGACTGGGGCGAGAGGTGGAGCGCCCCCGAACGACGGCGGAGCCAGCGCGGGCGTCGGGTTCACCGGGGCCGGCGGAGCTGGCGGCCTCGCCGGCGTGGGCCCAAACGACGCGGGGGTCAGCGCGTGGGGCGTCGCCCGAAGCGGCGCCGGAGCGCGGCCCTGGGGCGTCGGGGTCGAGGTCTTCCCCGTCAGCATCGACGGCGTCTCCGCGGGGAGCCGGGCCGCGGTCGCCTTCAACGGCGTCGACGACAGCCCCGCCATCGAAGTGCGCAGGCCGTCGGCGAACTGTTGGGCGGTGGGCCATCGCTGCTCGCGTTCCCGGGCGAGCCCGCGGTCGATCGCGGCGCAGAGCGCGGCCGGAAGCTGGGGAGCGATCGACTGCAGCGGGGGCGGCACCTCGGTGCGGACCTTGACCACCAGCGCGGCGTAGCTGTCGGCCTCGAACGGCAGCCGGGCCGCGAGCAGCTCGTAGAGCATCACCGCGACCGAGTAGAGGTCGGCGCGCCCGTCGACACTGCGCGCGTCGAAGAACTGCTCCGGGGCCATGTACGAGGGCGTGCCCATCGCCACGCCGGTCATCGTCAGCCCGCCGCCCGCGCCGGGCTCCTGGTGCATCTTGGAGATTCCGAAGTCGAGCACCTTCACGAAGTCACGGCCGTCGCGGTGGAGGATGAAGACGTTGGCCGGCTTCATGTCGCGGTGGACCACGCCGCGGGCGTGCGCGGCGGCGAGCCCCTCGAGCACCTGGAGGACGATCTCCAGCAGGCGCTGCGGACTCTGCGGGCCCTCTCGGTAGATCAGATCCTTCAGGTCCCAGCCGTCGAGGAACTCGAGCACGAGGAACGCCTGAGCGTCGGCGGCGATCCCCGCGTCGAGCACGCCGACGATGTGCGGGCTGCCCACCGCGCTCGCCGCCTTCGCCTCGCGCATGAAGCGCTCGATCATCGAGGCGTCGGTGTTGAGCTCGCGCTTGAGCAGCTTCAGCGCGACGGTGGCGTCGGTGTGCACGTGGCGGGCGCGGTAGACGGCGCCGAACCCTCCGATCCCCAGCAGCCTTTCGACCTGGTAGCGGTCGACCCGCTGCCCCACCACACCCGGGGCGCTCATCAGGTAGCCAGTGGTGGGGCACTTGAGCACGCCTTGTGCGTGGGTCTGGCCGCAGTGCTGGCAGATCGACGGGTCGGTCACGCCTTGGCGCCCAGCCCCATCGCATCGAGCACGGTGCGCGCCGAGTTGTGACCCGCGGCGCCGATCACCGCACCCGCGGGGTGGCAGCCGGCGCCGCAGAAGTAGAGCCCGGCGATCGGCGTCTGGTACGGCAGCCGCTGGTCGAAGCCGAGCTTGTTGTCGACGTGGTGAATGTGGCCGCGGGTGATCCCGAAGTACGACTCGATCTTCGGCGGGGTGAGCACCATCGTGTCCACCACCAGGTCCGAGGTGCCGGGCGCGAAGCGATCGCAGATCGACAGCAGGTGGCGCACGTAGGCGGTCTCTTCCTGCTCCCAGCTCTTGCCGCCCGAGAGCGCGTAGGGGACCCACTGAACGAACAGCGCCGACGAATGGTGCGCGCCGTCGCCCAGCGACGGATCGACCGCGGTGTGGATGTACCACTCGATGCTGGGGAAGTCGGGCAGCCGTCCCGCCTTGGTGTCCTGGTACGCGCGGTCGAGCTGTTTGAGCACCACCGCCTCGTCGGGCAGCAGGTGAATCGTCGCGCCGTGCACCGCCTGGCTCCCCGGCAAGCAGGTGAACTTCGGCAGCCCCTTGAGGCAGAGGTTGACCTTCATCGTGCTCCCGTCGGCGCGCATCCCGTCGAGCTGGGAGACGTACGCCGCGCTCGCCGCTCCTTCCGGCAGCAGCTTCAGTGTCGAGAAGGGGTCCGCGTTGCTGATCACCACCTTCGCCCGCAGCTCCTCGCCGCTCTCGAGCACCACGCCCTTCGTCGCGCCCTGGCTGACGAGGATCTGGAGAAGCCGTCGGTGACCGCGAACATCGCCTTGAGCAGCTCGGACTTGAAGCCGAAGCGGTCGAGGTAGTTACGGGCGCTGCCCCGGCACAGGTCGATGAACGTCTTGCGAAGGGCAGGGCGGATGTACTGGGCGGCGGTGGCCTCCATCGACACCGGCGCCGTCAGCCACGAGGGGCCCAGGTCTTCCCGCAGCGCGGCGAGCTCGGCGTTCATTCGCTGGTTCGCCAGCCAATCGGCCTCGGAGAAAAAGGCGCGGAACTGCTTTTCCATCTCCTTTTCGTTCGAGCCGAACAGCAGGTAGCCCTTGTCGACGGTAGGCAGGAAGTAGTGTGGATCGCGGCGCAGCAGCTTCAGGTCGAGCTCGAGCTCATGCAGCAGCTCGGGGGGCATCAGGCCGAAGAGGTAGCTGCCGGTGGACTGCCCGAGCTTCGGCGCTTTCGTGAAGGGATGCTCGGTGACCGCCGCCCCGCCGACCACGTCGCGCCGCTCGAGCACCGTCACCTTGAGGTTCCGGCGCGCCAGCATCAGCGCGGCGACCAGGCCGTTGTGGCCGCCCCCGATGATCAGCACGTCGCTCTGGGAGCTCGCCATCGGGAGCTTCTTTTACTCGCCACGCCCCCACCGGTCGACCAGCATCGGCCCTTCGATGATCGTCCTCTCCGCCCCGGTTCGCGCCCGCCTCACCGCCGCGGGAATCGCCACGGTGGCCGCGGGGGTGGCGCTGGTGCAGCTGGGCCGGCTCCACCCCGATGAGGTCTTCCAGACGCTCGAGCCGGCGAACTTCCGCGCCTTCGGCTACGGCGTGCTCGCCTGGGAATGGCAGGTCGGCCTGCGCAACTGGGCGGTGCCGGGGCTGTTCGCCTGGCTGCTGAAGCTGGGGGCGGCGGTGGGCATCGACGATCCGCTCGCGCGCCGCGCGGTGCTCGAGGTGCCCCAGTGGGCGCTGCACGTCGCGATGCTGCTGGCCGTCTACCGGCTGACCGCGCGCCGGGTGGCCGAGCCGTACGCGCTGGCAGCGATCGCCCTCGTCGGCCTCTACGGGCCGGTGCTCCACTTCGGCGGCCGGACGATGGGCGAGTCGTTCAGCGCGGCGCTGCTGGTGATCGCCCTCGAACGGCTCGACGCGGCGCGGGAACGGCCTTGGCACGTCGCCGCGCTCGCCGGGGCGCTGCTCGGCGCCGCGGTCGTCACCCGCTATGGCTCGGCGGTGGTGGTGGTGGCGGCGCTGGCCTGGCTGCTGGCGGTGCGCGCCTTCAAGCCCCTGCTGTTCACCGTGCTCGGCGGGGGCATCGTCGCGCTGGCGCTCGGCGGGCTCGACTGGGCCACCTGGAACGCGCCGTTTCATTCGCTGCGCGCCTACGTCGAGTTCAACCTCACCTCGGGGCAGGCGGCGACGCAGTTCGGCCGCGAGCCGGCCTGGTTCTATCTGCCCTTCCTCGGGTGGCTGGTGCTCTGGGCCTGGCCGGGGTTGGTGCTGGGGCTCGTCCGCCGGGCCACCGGCGTGCCGGTGGTCGCCTTCTGCGCGCTGGCCTACGTCGCGGCGATCTCCGCCA
>JAYVRT010000698.1:0-4461 GCA_043776025.1 Archangiaceae bacterium
TAGCTGCGCCGGCGCACGAGGTGGAGCAGCGGCTCGCCCAGCCGCACCGCCAGGGGGCGATCGGGGAAGATCGCGGAGATCGGATCGGGCGTGGTGTACCCGGTCAGCCGAAGCACCGCCTCATCGACGGCGTAGAGCGTGACCTCGGCGTCCTGCGGCTTCCCGGCGGAGTCCTTGACGTCGATCGCCACGGTCACCTCGTCGCCCGGGCGGTAGGCGGGCTTGTCGGTCTTCACCGTGACCGCGAGCCGCTTCGTCTTCCGCTCGACGTTGAGCTTCACCAGGCCGATGCGCGCCGCGGGGCGGCCGGGGTCATCGCCGGTCTCGATGCCGCCGGTGGCCACGCGGGGATGTACCAGCACCACCCCCGCGAAGATGTTGGGGACCATCGCCTCGGTGATCGGGATCTCCACCGCGGTGACGCTGCCCTTGAGCTTGAGCGCGCGCCGTTCGAGCACGCCCTCGCGCTCGACGGTGAGCACCCCGGTCGCCTCCGCGTAGGGCGACTTGATCAGCACCCGGGCGACGTCGCCGACGTCGTACTTCGGCTTGTCCGCCACCAGCTCGATCCGGTCGGTGTCGTTGCGCTGCCAGGCGACGAACTCATCTCCGGTGGCGTAGATGCCCAGCGAGCTGCGATGCCGCCGGCCAGCGTCGTCCTTCACCGCGGCGGTGACGATGTAGAAGCCCGCCTCGGGCGGCTTGAACTTGCAGGGCACCGCCGCGTCGGCGCTGCTCAGGCTGCACTTGCTGACCTCTTTCTCCTCCGGCTCGCTGACGGTGGCGTAGCCGCCGGTGGCGTCCTTCTTCTTCACCGACTTCCAGGTGCGGGTGGCGATGGTGACCTCGAGCGCGCGGCCCGCGGCCCGCTTCCCTTCGGTGTCCACCACCAGGGTGTCGATCGAGACTTCGTTGCCGACCTTCATGAAGCCGCTCGAGGCGCGCAGCCCGACGTAGAACGACGCGGGGTGCACGGTGACGCTCGCGCGCCCGGCGACCGTCTGCCGGTTGACGTCCTCCACCTCGGCCTCGAGCGTGTACTCGTACGGCTTCTCGCCCGGCGCTTCGACCTCGCCTGCCTTCACGCCGAGCTCGCCCTTCGCGTCGACCCGGCCCTCGCCCGCGCCGAAGAAGCCCGACGACTCCTCGGGCTGACGGTCGTCCCACCACCAGGTCTCCTGGGCGAAGGTGAAGTCCTCGGCGCCGGTCGCGGTGAAGGAGCTCGAGCCGCGGTGGACGCTCCACTTCGCCTTGGCGTCACTCATCGCGCCGCCGAAGAGGTAGCGGGCGAAGACCTTCGCCTCGAGGGGAGCGCCCATCACCAGCGCCTTCTTCGCCGGCTCGACGTCGACCTTGAACTGCGGGGCGCGGTACTCCTCGACGCGGAAGGAGCCGTTGACCTCGATCTTCCCGGTGGCGGCGGCGCCGGTGGCCTCGACGCTCCAGTAGCCGAGGGCGGCGTCCTTCGCGGTCGCCACCTCGAGCGCGAAGGTCCCGTACTTCGACACCGTCACCGGCTGCGACTTCACCTTCTCTCCGTGCGAGTCCTTGATCGTCACCGCGAGCGAGCTGCCCTCGGCCGGCGCGCGCAGCTCGCCGACGGTGCGGTAGCGCACCACGCCCTTGAGGTAGACGGTGTCGCCGGGCCGGTAGATGCCGCGGTCGGCGAAAATGAACGAGGCGTTCTCCGGAGACTCGCCCTCCCAGCCCTGGGTGAGCCCGAACTCGTAGGGCTCGATGCCGCTGGTCCAGGTGTTGGCGGTGAAGCAGGTGTCGGCGCCGTCGGTGACGGTGACGAGCGCGAAGGGATACTCCCACTGGTACTTCGGGTTGGTGAGCTTGAGCTCGACGGTCCCGGGGATGTCGGCGAACCCGCTGACGTCGGTCTTGCCGGTCCACTTCACCCCGCCCTGCTCGTCGTACAGCGAGACGTCGGCGCCGGCCGCAGGCGCGCCGGTGGAGAGCCTGGTCACGAAGGCGAGCGACTTCTTCGGGCCGATCTTCAGATGCGCCGCGAGGTCGGTGACCTGGGCGAGCTGGAGGTAGCCCTGCTTCGTCTTGTACTCGAGCTGATCGGAGTTGACGCTCACCAGCGCGACGCCGGTCTTCGCGTCGCCGAAGAGCTTGCCCAGCTCGATCGGGTGCACCCGCGCGTGGTTCTTCGGGTACTTCAGCGCCTGCTTCTCGGTGACGTCGGGCGCGCGGTCGAGGAAGGGCCGGTCGTCGTACGCGGGCCGGGCGACGGCGCGCACCAGCTCTTCGATCGACAGCTTCCACATCTTCACGTCGAGCGTGGTGAGGTTGCTGACCTCGACCGGGAGCTTCGGCGCCTCGGTGCCCGCCTCGACCAGCGCGAGGAACCCGCCGGTCACCAGCGCGGGGTTGAGGTCGTCGAGGGTGACCCTGGCCTTGAGGCCGGCCTTGTCGGTCTGCTTGAAGGCGTCGGCGACGCCGGGGGCGATCTCCAGGGTGTAGGTGGTGCCCGGGCGCCACTTGCCCTCGAGGGTGACGGACGGCTCGCTGTACTCGCTGGGGGTGTTGGCCCGCGACGCCTCCCAGTTGAGCTCGACGGCAGGAGTGATCTTCAGCCGCTCCTTCAGGCTCGAAAGATCCACCTCATTGGAGGCGTGGATCACCAGCGGGCCGTAGGGGCAGCGGTAGTCTCCGTTGCACTTGGACGCCCCGCTGAAAGTCAGTGGCCCGTAGGTGCGGAACGCGGCCGGCTGGATTGGCTTGAGCGCCAGGGGCCCCTGCTCGCCGTGCAGCGCGGGGTCGAGCTTGAGCGTGACCGCCGCGCCGAGGGGAAACGGCTTCTGCGGCGTCAGGGTGTAGCGCACCTGCTGGTTCTTCCAGCCGCGGGCGTCGTCGCTCAACGGCTCGTAGCGGTGGCCTTCCTTCTTCGCCTTCTCGACCTGCTCGCGCTTCTCGTCGGCGATCGACACCCGCTTCGTCACGTCCGCCTTCACCAGGGCGCCGTCGACCTCGAAGCTCGCGCCGGCGGCGAGGTCGGCGTCCTTCACCGGCTGGTTGAACAGCAGCGCGATGCTGTCGCCCGGCGCGACCCACTTGAAGTTGCGGCCGGGGTGCACGTCCTGCAGCTCGAGCGTGGGGGTGTTGAAGGTCCACTGCACGTCGTCCTCGAGGACGCTGCCGTCGAGCGCCTTGAGGCCCTTGAGGACGGTGACGGTGAAGGCGGTGGACATCGGCACCAGGCCCTCGGGCACGAACTCCGCCGAGGCCGACCCGAGCCAGCGCCACTCGCCCTTGAGCGCGGGCTCGATCTTCGCGAACGGCGCGGCGGTGTCATTGGCGCGCTGGGCCTCGACCTGCTCCAGCCCTTTGACCGGGCGGGTGAAGGTGACGGTGGGGCGGACCTCGCCCGGCACATCGCCGGTGGGACGCTTCGCCGCGACGGCGAGCTGTTGTCCGGCGCCGGGCAGCGCCTCGGGCGCGACGTTGAGCTTCGGGGGCTCGGGAAGCTGGCTCAGCTTCAGCGGCGGGTGGTTCTTCTCGAGCCCGACCTTGTCGGTGGGCGTCTTCTTGTCACCGCAGGTGCAGGCGCTCAACAGCAGCGCGCCGCAGAACAGCGCCCATCGCTTGTGGCTCATGTGGCTCCCCGGACCCGGCTTTTTGGGCCGAGCGGGTTCTAGTACGAGAGGGAGCGCTTCGGGCGGGACTAACCGCCGACCAACTGTTGGGCGAACGTGGCGGCCAGGCCCATGATCGTGTGCTGCGGATTCACCCCGAGGTTGGTGGGGATCACCGAGGCGTCGGCGACGAGCAGCCCTTCGACGCCGTGGACCCGGCCGCGCCCGTCGACGACGCTGGTGTTTGGATCCTTGCCCATCACGCACCCGCCGAAGAGGTGGCTCAAGATCGCCAGGTAGGCACGCGGCTCGAGCGGTCCGTTCTCGATCTTCCCCACCTCGTCAGGGCCCACGGAGAAGGGCAGCCCGGCGATCCCCGGGATCACCTGCTTCGCGCCGGCAGCGAAGTGCTGCTTCGCCAGCAGCGTCATCCCCACGCGGAAGCGGGTCATGTCCGCCCGGTCGAGCTCGTACCGGACCACCGGCGCCCCACTGAAGACTGAGCGTCGAATCGTCCCCGTCGATTCGGCGCGCACCGCGTGGCACCACATCGCAACGTGCCGGTACTGGCCCAGCCGCCGCATCAGCTCGACCCCGCCGCCGCCGAAGCGGCTCGCCACCAGCTCCGGGGGAATCGAGAGCGTCTCCAGCTTCAGACCCGGGCTCTGTCGAAACGAGGTGCTCGCCCAGCCCTGGGTCGCGCCGACGTTCATGTCCACCGGCTCGTCGTAGACGCCGAAGACGCCGGTGCCGGGGTGCGAGCGGAAATAGTTACCCAGCGCCGGACTCTTGAGCCCCGAGCGCATCAGCAACACCGGCGAGTGGGTCACCGACGCGGCGACCACCACCGCCTTTTTCACCCGGACCGTGAAGC
>JAYVRT010000699.1:0-16205 GCA_043776025.1 Archangiaceae bacterium
GGCCGCCGCACCGACGTCGCCAGTCACCCAGTGGTAACGCCGGTCTTCCTCGAGGGTGACGACCGCCTCAACCGCCACGAGTTCCTCCTCTGGCTCGGCGACGGCTCGGCGTACGGCCTGATCCAGCGGCGCGGGCGCGGCGTCACCTGGGGCTTCCACACCTCCGATCCCACCCTCGTCGAGGGGCTCGTCTCGCAGCTGCAGCGCGAGTACGACCTCCAGCCATGGTGAGCGCCCGGGCGGAGGCTTTCTAGCCATGGCCCAGTCACGCAAGGTGCTGATCGCCGACCCCGAGCTCAACGTGGTGCGCCCCCTGACGCGCGCGCTGCGGCAGCGGGGCTACCAGGTCGCCTACGCCCCCGACGGCAGCAAGGCCCTCGAGGTCGCGGTGCTCCGCCACCCGGACGTGATCCTCTACGATCAGGAGTGCACCCTGATCGAGGCGAAGAACTTCACCCAGATCCTCGCCTCCAACCCGCGCACCGCTGACATCCCGGTGGTGCTGACGACCCACGGCGGTGATCTCGACCGGCTCCGCTCGTTTCGCGAAGGGTTCCTCCGCAAGCCGTACAACCTCGACGAGGTCCTCTCGCGCATCGATCACCTCTGCCGCCGGGTCGAGGCGGCGCGCGCGCTCAAGGGCGACGCCCGGGAGATCGAGGGTGGGCTGTCGCAGCTGCCGCTCGCCGACCTGCTGCAGATCCTCGCGGCGAACAAACGGACCGGAAGGCTGGTGCTGCTCAACGGCCAGGAGCGCGGGGAGATCACGCTCAGCGGTGGCCGCCCTGCCAACGCCCGCGAGGGCGAGGTCGAGGGCGAGAAGGCGCTGTTCCGGCTGCTGTCGTGGAAGGAAGCGAGCTTCGCCTTCAACCCCGGCCCGGCCCCGACCCGCCCGAAGATCGACCGCTCGATGGAGGACGCGCTGCTCGAGGGGGCGCACCACTCCGACGAGCGCGAGCGCCTGCTGCCGATGCTCCCCCCGCTGTCGACCTTGGTCTCCCTCTCCGCCGCGTCGGAGGACCCGGTCGCGCCGCACCCGGTGACCGCGGCGGTGCTCGAGCTGCTGAAGACGCCGCGGACGTTGCGTGAGGTGCTCGACCAGGTCGAGGCGCCCGATCTCGAGGTGCTCTCCGCGCTCAACGCCCTGCTCGATCGAATCGTGATCTCGCCGCTCGACGGCAAGGTGCGCGGGGCGGAGCCGATTCTCGCTGCGGCCGAAATCCATGCGCTGCGCGGCCGGCTGCTGCGGGGGCGCGTCGCGCGCTCGGCGGTGGTGGCGAAGGTGATCGTCGCCGGCTCGGGGCCCAAAGCGGGCAGGGCGCTGTTGCGCTCGCTGCCGGGGCTCGTCGGAGTCGCCACCGAGCCGGGCTGTCTGCGCAGCGGCTTCGGGACCTTGGGCCGCCTCGACTTGAGCGAGGCGCTGAAGGTGGACTTCGTGCTCCTGCCGACCGCCGAGGCGGCGCGGCCGTTGTGGCGTCCGTTCAGCCAGGGTGCGATCGGCGCGCTGGTGCTCGAGGACTCCGACGGCGCGCTGAAGCTGGCGCGCTTCTGCGGCTTCGAGCTGCGGGTGCCGCTGGTGCTCCTGTCCGGCGCGGGTCCGGGCCTTCTCTCGCTCGAACAGGTGCCGCCTTACCTGCGCGGCGCACCGGCGCCCGTCGCCCTGGTGGAGAAAGACTTCATTGGCGCGCTGCGAACCCTGATGCGCGGAGCGCTCCAGCCGCTGACGACCGAGCCGGCAGACACCGTGGTGCTGCGCGCGCCCGGCAAGGGCTGAGCCCCGATCTCGCCCGGCATGAACCGCTGGTGCTCTTCCGCGTCAGCCAGCCCCGTTCACCCCGGGCGGAGTCGAGGGCGCTTTTCAGTCCTCGAGCTTCACCGCGTCGGCGACCCCGGGCAGGGCCCAGAGCAGATCGAACTCCGCCGGCTCGAGCTGGGTCAGCCGCCGGGCGTGCAACCTTTCGAGGATGATCTCCACCCGAAACGGGCCACCCGGCTCCTTGAGCTGTCGCGCCGTCGGTCGGCACCCTTCGGCGGCGCACCGGGCGATGTCCTTCTGCAGCGCCCTGAGCCGCTTGGAGATCTTCAGCGCCGCGCGCCCTTGCGGGTTGTCGAAGGCGTGAAAGTGCTTATTGCGCGAGAGCGGAGCGGCCGGGTCATGGAGCCGCTCGACGAGGCGGCGGACGAAGGGGTCCATCGACTTCATAGGGTAACACCTGTACCTTCTTCGCCGATGCGCCTCGGCCTTTGCCTCGTCCTGTTCGCGGCCCTGCTCGCCGGCTGCAAGGACCCCGAGGCGATGGCGGCAGAGGCCAACAAGCGGGCCGCCTTCGACTTCACCAACCGCGGCCGGGTGGCGCTCGCTGACGGCAACGCCGAGCTGGCGATCGAGCTCTTCAAGCAGGCAGCGAACACGACCCCGGGCGACGCGAACGCGTTTCTCCTCCTCGCCCAGGCGCACAAGGCGGCCGGAAATGACGGCGCCGCGGTGCTGGCGATCAAGCAGGCGGAGGATCTGGGAGCGAAGAACGACCCGGCGGTGAGGAAGGAGCGCGCCGAGCTGTATCGCCGCATGGGCCAGACGAAGGAGGCGATCCTCACCCTGATCGAGCTGCGCGATGCCAACAACCTCACCGACCCCGAGCTGCTCCAGCTCGCGCGGCTGCAGGCGCACAACGGCGACGCCGAGGCCGGCTACAAGACCCTCGAAAGGGTACAGGCGCGCAAGCCGGACGACGTCGAGGCCAAGTGCGTCGAGGCCGAGGTGCTGCTGCTGTCGGGCGACGAGGTGCTGGCGGCCAAGCTGATGGACCGCTTGCTCCAGGAGAACCCGGCACTGATCCCCGCCCGGGTGTTGCGCGCCCGCTACTTCATGCAGAACGGTTACTCCGACGTGGCGCTGAAGGATCTCGAGCTGGTGCCCGAGGCGGCCTCACAGAAGACGGAGATCGTCGAACTCAAGGCGCGGGTGCTCAACAACCTCAAGCGCTACGACGAGTCGCTGAAGCTGCTCGAGCCGATGGTCGCCGCCAACCCGCGCGACCCCGACCTGATGGGCCTGCTCGCCGAGACCGAGCTGTACCTCGGCCAGATCGACGCCGCCCAGGCGAAGATCGATCAGGCGCTCGCGCTCCGGCCCCGTTCCCCGCGGGCGCTCTTCGTTCGGGGCCGCACCCTGGAGGCCCAGGGAGACCTGCGCGCCGCCACCGAGCAGTACCAGTTCGCGCTCAAGTCCGACCCCGGCTTCGCGCCCGCGCTCTCGCGGCTGTGGCCGATTTACCAAAAGAAGGATGAGAAGACCGAGGCGATGAGCGCGCTCGAGCGGCTCTTCTTCCTCAACGAGGCGACGATCGAAGAGAAGGTCGCGCTCGCGCAGCTCTACGCCGACACCGGGGTCAACAAGGACCGGGGCCGGAAGCTGATCGAAGAGGCGGTGCGGGTGCAGCCGGACAACGCCGCGTTCAAGGGACTCAAAGACAAGCTCGGCGCCGCGCCCGCCAAGAAGCCGGCCTCGGTGATCATCGTCCGCAAGAAGCATTAAAGCCGCGGCTTCACGGACCGCAGGTCTGGATGAACTCCAGCCGGCCCGAGCCGAGCACTTCGCCCTCTCCGCCATCCGGGCTCGGAGGCGGCTCCCCGCCGTCGAGCGCCGGGTCAACCCCCGCGTCGGGTTCGTCCGGGCCCGCATCCGGGACGACCGCGCCCGCGTCGGGTCTCGTCCCGGCGTCGGCCGGGGTTCCGGCGTCGGCGTGACCCGCGTCGGCGTGACCCGCGTCGGCGTGGCCTGCGTCGGCGTGGCCTGCGTCGGCGTGGCCCGCGTCCACCGCGCGCCCCGCATCCACCGGTGGAGGGGGCGGCGGAGGGGGCGGCGTGACGTAGGCGATTAGCTGCGCCAGCGTTCCATTCCACTTGTTGACGTCGACGTTGCCGGAGATCCCCGAGATCGATCCGGTGCTGGCGTACTGCCAGACCTTCCACTGGGCCCAGCCAGTCGGCATCAAGGGGCAGGCCGCTCCGTAGTTGGCGACCCAGAGCACGTAGCTGGAGAACCCGGTGCCGATGTTCGAGGACATGAAGTTCGCGGTGTAGATGATCGGCCTCTTCCCGGTCGCGGCCTCGATCCGGTTGAGCCAGACGTGCATCCTCGCCTGGATCGTCGCGGGCGTCTGGCCGTCGGCGGTCTCCATGTCCATCACCACCGGAAGATCATTTGGAGCAAACCCGCCCGCCGCCGCGACCCGGGCGAGGAGGAAGTTCGCCTGCGTCAGCGGATCCTGGCCGGGCCGGAAGAACTGGTAGGTGCCGCGCACCAGCCCCTGCGCCTTGATCGCCTGCCAGTTGGTGATGAACTTCGAGTCGGCGAAGTTCGCGCCATCGCTGACGCGGGTGATCGCGAACTTCTGGCCGCTGGCCTTCACCGACGCCCAGTTGATCGTGCCCTGGTAGTACGAGACGTCGATGCCGGGCACCGTGGTCGCGCCCGGGCAGACGGTGAGCTGCGACTCGAGCGCGGAGAGGCAAAGCTGCTCGGCGGGCGTGGGGGCGCCGCAGGAGGAGATCAGCGCGAGGCAGAGCGAGCCTTTGATCAGCTTCTTCATGGCGCGGACACTCGCGCCCGCGGCTGAAAGCGTCAACGTGAGCACTGCAGTGAACGTCACCCGCGGGAGACGGTCCACCCGTTGATCGCGCGCCGCAGCGACCGTTCGCACTCTTTGGGCCCCACCGCGACCGCGAGCAGCCGCTCGGGGCGGAAGAAGGTGCTCGCGACCCGGGCCAGATCCTTCACCTTCAGCTTCTCGAACTGGGCGAAGCGCCAGGCGAACGACTTCGGCGGGCGGAACAGCTCCTCGCCGGCGAACCAGCCGAGCAGGTCTCCGGGGAAGTCTTGCTGGGCCTCGACCGCCATCCGGTAGCGGACCCGCACCCGGTTCATCTCCTCGGCGGAGATCTTCCCGGACCGCAGGGTGTCGACGGTGCGGAGGATCTCGCGCAGCGTGTCCGCCACCTTGCCCGGCGCCGCCGCGCCGTCGATCTCGAACGAGCCGGAGTCGTGAAAGTGTTCGACCATCGCGCCCACCGAGTAGGCCAGGCCGCGGCGCTCGACGACGTTGAACGGCAGCCGCGACGAGAGCCCGTCGTCGAGCACCCGCCGCAGCGCCGAGAGCGCATGGACGTCGGGGTGGTTCTCCGGCACGGTCGGGAAGCTCAGCCGGAACGAGGTCTGCGATTGCTCATCGCGGACGAAGCGCAGCTGCGGCCCGAGCGGCGGCGGAGGCGGCGACTCCTCGACGATCGGCGGCCCGGCCGGGATCCCCGAGAACGCCTTGCGCGCCTGGGCGATCACCGCCGCCCGCTTCACCCGGCCCGCCACCGCGACCACCAGGTTCGACCCGACGTAGTGGCGCTTGAAGTGCGCCTTCACCTGCGCGTTCGTCAGCGCCTTCACCGAGTCGAGCGTGCCGGCGATCTTCAGCCCCAGCGGGTGGACCCCGTAGCGCTGCGCCTTCGAGAGGTTCTCGACGTCGACGTCCCGGCCGCGCTCGTCCACCTCGTCGAGGATCTCCTCGAGGATGATCTCCTTCTCGAGCGCCAGCCGGTTCAGCTTCGGCCGCGTCAGCAGATCTCCGATCACGTCGAGCACCACGCCGACGCCGTCGGGGTGACAGGGGCTGTAGTAGTAGGAGAGGTCGCGCGAGGTGATCCCGTTGAGGTTGCCGCCCACCGCCTCGACCCGGGCGTTCATCGCCACCGTGTCCGCGAACCGGGCGCTTCCGCGGAAGAACAGGTGCTCGAGCGCGTGGCTGACCCCGTTGTTCGCCTTCGTCTCGTGCCGTGAGCCGACGCGGACGTAGACCGAGACCATCGCGGTGTGCAGGTGCGGCGTCTCCACCGTCACCAGCCGCAGGCCGTTGGGCAGCAGATCCTTGCAGTAGCGGAAGTTCATGCGCGGGGCAGGCGGATGACGAAGGTCGCGCCCCTTCCTGGCTCGGAGCTGACCTCGAGCGCGCCGTGGTGGGCCTGGACGATCTGCTTGCTCAGCGAGAGCCCCAGGCCCGTGCCGCCCTGCTTGGTGGAGAAGAACGGGTCGAAGACCTTCGCGCGGGTCTCGGCGTCGATGCCCGGGCCGGTGTCGCCCACCGAGATCTCGACGCTCCCGTTCGCCTGCCGGGTGGTGAGCGTCAGCGTGCCGCCGCCGCGCATCGCCTCGCGCGCGTTGCGGATCAGGTTGAGCACCACCTGCCGCAGCTGGCCCTCGTCGGCGAGCGCGGTGAGATCGCCGGCGCCGTTCTCCCGCTTCACCTCGATCTTCGCCCGCTGCAGCTCCTCGCCGGAGAACGCGAGCACCCGGTCGAGCAGCGCCTGCACGTTCTCGGGCTGCAGCGAAGGGGAGGGGAGCCGCGCCAGCCGCAGGTGCTCCTCGGTGACCTCGGTGAGGCGGTCGACCTCGTGGGAGATCGCCTTGAGCAGCGCGTTCGCTTCGACGCCTTCGTCGGCGGTGGCGAACCTCGCGCCCTGCATCTGCTCCTCGAGCATCTCGACGTTGAGGCCGATCGACGACAGAGGGTTGCGGACCTCGTGGGCGATCTGCGCCGCAACCCGGCCGACCGCGGCGAGCCGTTCGGCCAGCAGCAGCTCGGCCTGCTTCTGCTTCAGCAGCGCTTCACGTTCCTGGAGCGAGCGCGCCATCTGGTCGAACTCCCGCGCCAGCAGTGCGATCTCGTCGTCGCCCGTCAGGCCGATCTGCGCCGAGTAGTCGCCGCGGCCGATGCGCGAGGCGCCTTCGATCAGCGTCCGAATTGGCCGCAGGGATCGCGCCGAGAGCGCGGTGGCGATCAGGCCGACGGCGATCGCCAGCACCGGGAGGACGATGATCGCGACGCCGGTGCGCCGTTCGCGCTCCTGGGCGCGCGCCACCCGCTCGGCGATCCGGGTCTCGAGTGAGCCGTGCAGCAGCCGCAGGTTGACGCCGATCGAGTTCTCCAGCGCCTGGAGCCGATCGAGCCGGCTGTCCGCCGCGATCCAGTCGGGCGCGTTGGACTCGAGCAGGGTGAACACTGAATCGGCCTGCTGCTCGTACTCGCTGTAGCGCTGCGAGAGCTCGTCGAACTTCCCCGCCACCTCGGCGACAAAGTCCCTCTCCGAGTCGGGCGCGAAGCCCGCGACCGCCTTCACCGTGGTCTGGCCGGCCTTGATCTTCTCGGCCATCAACCCCGGAAAGTAGAGCCGAGAGAGGCGGATCAGCGCCCGCCGGGTGTCGACGTTGCGCTCGTCGCGCAGCCGCGCCGTGTCGTTTTGCCGGTTCTTGTGGAAGGTCTCGATCGCCGCCGCGTCCTGCGACAAGTGGAGGTAGCCCTCTGAAACCAGCCGGAACTCCACCTGATTTCGGTGCATTTCGGTCACGGAGAACAGCGACACCGCTCCGAAGGTGACGAGCACCACGGCGTAGCCAAGAAAAATCCGTGTGGCGAGTGAGAGACGCACGATTGGGAAAATTGACCTTAGGGCGGCCTGATCGCTACTGTGCCCCGGCCTAAATAGCGATTTTATCAGTCGAATCTTAGGCTGGAGCGAGAAGTAAACATGCGTCTGCCTTTCATCATTCTCATCTCCTCGACGATCGCGTTCGCTGCAGAGCGGCCGAAGGTCGTCGTGGTCCCGTTTTCTGTCGGCGACGGAGCTTCGGACTCCGCCGCCGCGAAGTTCACCCGGCTGCTCAATGAAGAGCTGAAGACGCGCGACGACGTGATGGACGTCGTCAACGCGCCCGCGACGAAGAGCGCGCCCGCGCCCGCGCCGGAGAAGGCGGCTCCCAGCGGCGGCGGTGGCAAGCGCACCACGCCGTCACCCGAAGCGGCCGCCGCGCTCGAGACGGGCAAGAAGGCGCTGGCGGATCTGAAGTTCGACGAGGCGATCGCCACGCTCAAGAAGGGCATCGACGCCGAGCTCGCCGATCCGGCGACCGCCGACTATCCCGCGGTGCTCGAGGCGTACATCTCGCTCGGCGTCGCGGCATTCCGGCAGGGAGACGAGAAGGAGGCGACCGCGGCGCTGTTCCACCTCGCGCGGCTCGACCCGAACTACCAGCTGCCGCCTGGCTTCCCGCCGATCTTCGGCCGCGAGTTCGAGAAGGCGAAGAAGAAGGTCGACAAGCAGCCTAAGGGCAGCGTCTCGATCGAAGGGCCGGCCGGGTCGACCGCGTTCGTCGACGGCCGTGACCTGGGCATGGTCCCAGTGCTCGAGGAGAACCTGGCTCCCGGCGCGCACTACGTGAAGGTGGAGGGCAGCAAGGGCGATCGCTTCGGCCAGACGGTGGACATCAAGGCCACGGTGGCGAAGGTGAAGGCCAACTTCGGAGGCGCCGCGCCGGTGAAGGAGAAGGAGGCCGCCCCGGTGGCGAGCTCCGGCAGCGGCATCGCCAACCCCAACATCGGCAAGGGCATCGACGACGCGACCCAGAGCCGGGTGTCGGCGTACACCAAGAGCGCGGGCGCGGACTACGCGGTCGTGGGCATCGTCTACCGCAGCGGCGACCAGCAGCTGACGGCGGGCACGGCGATCTACTCGGCGCGCAAGCAGGGGTTCGCCTCGCTGCCGCAGATCGCCTTCGACTCCGATGTGCTCACCGCCAACGTCGAGGCGTACAAGCTCGCCGACGCGGTGCAGGAGAAGATCACCTCGTTCACCTTCAGCTCGCTGCCGATCAACCTCGTCACCAAGACGTTCAAGGCCGGCACCGCGTCGACGGGCGGCACCGGCGGTGTGGGCGAGGTCGCGGCGGTGACGCCGGACCGCAAGGCCACCAAGCCGAAGAACGACGCCGAGCGGACGGAGCTGACGCCGAAGAACGGCGACGTCCGCGCGCTCGACAAGAAGAGCAACCTCGTCGAGGGGGACCCGAAGCCCGATGAGCCGCCGCCGCCCGAGGTGAAGTCCGGCGGAGTCCCCGCCTGGGTCTGGGTCGTCGTCGGAGTCGGAGTCGCTGCGGGCGCCGGGGTCGGCGGGTACTTCACCTACAAGGAAGTCAGCAAGCCTGTCACCGGCACGCTGACGGCCACGTGGTGACCCGGGTGAGGATGACGATCGTTGGGCTCCTCGCGGCGGCGCTGCTGGCCGGCTGCGAGCCGAAGGAGATCAAGGTCGCGGTGACGATCGTCACCAGCGGCGGCGACTCGAAGGTCGATCCGTTAGCGGGGGTGCAGTTCCTCCGGGTGCGGGTCTCGGGCGACGGGATCGCCACCCCGATCGACTCTGTCGCGGCGACCGGCGCCGTGACGCACACGCTGACGATTCCGCAGATCCCCGCGGGCAAGAACCGGGTGGTCGAGGTGCGCGGGTTCGACGGCGATCCGACGGCCGGCGGCAAGACGCTCTCGATGGGCAAGTCGCTGCCCTTCGAGGTGTTCGATGTGATCTCTGATCCCTCGATGAACCAGCCGATCGCGATCAACGTCTTCCTTCGCAAGGTCAACGCGTTCACGCCTCCTTCGTCGTCGAACACGCCCAAGGACTGCCAGAAGATGCAGAAGGCGCGGGCGGGTCATGCGGCGACGTTGGTGAAGGACGGCCGGGTGTTCATCTCGGGCGGCTACACCGTCGCCCAGGGGAGCCCGGCCAAGGTCGCGCTCGCAGATGCCGAGTTCTACAACCCGTTGACCAACGCCTTCGAGTCGGCGCGCGAGATGTCGATCGCGAACGGCGTCCAGAAGATCCCCAAGGCCTTCCACACCGCGTCACTCTTGCCCAGCGGCCAGGTGCTGCTGTGGGGCGGCGAGACCTACAACACGGTGAACAACATCGTCAGCCCGAGCTCGATCGTCCTCGTCTTTGATCCGGATCCTTTGGTGAACGATTACGGCGCGATCCCGTCGCGCAACGCTCCGGCCCCGCCGCCGCTCGCCCGCAGCCACCACCAGGCGGCGGTGGACGCAAACGGCAAGGTGCTGATCTTCGGCGGCGTGACGCGAACCACGAGCGTGGTTCCGGCCGACCAGGTGGAGTGGTTCGACCCGGCGACGAACCAGTACCTGATCGTCGACGGCGTCACGCTCCCGCGCCAAGGCGCCTGCATCGCCCCGGTGAAGGCTGGGCAGTTCATCTCCATCGCTGGTGGTGACGACGGCGCCGCCTTGCAGACCGAGGCTGTCTTCTTCCGCTGGGACGCGAGCGGCTCGGCGTACAAGCGTGAGGCGCTCGCGACTCCGCCGCGACTGGCCGACCCAGGCCGGGAGTTCGCTGCCTGCGCGACCCTGCGCGACGGCGCCGATCTGCTGGTGCTCGGCGGCTTCTCCGACACCGCGTTGACCAAGCCGATCGCGTCGTCGGAGATCGTGAACACCTCGAACTCTTCGGTCTCTCCCGGCCCGACCGTCGGCGGCCGCGGCAAGATGTGCGCAGTGCAGATGGCCGACGGCAGCGTGCTCACCATCGGAGGGATGACAACTGACGCGCCCGCGGCTCCGCCCCACAGTGACGCGTCGACGGTGATCATCACCTCCAACAAGGCGGGTGGGGCGCAGGGCATCGGCGGGCCTCCGCTGTCGGTCCCGCGCTACGATCACACCTGTACCGCGCTGCGCGACGGCACCGTGCTCGTCACCGGCGGCGTCAACGAGCAGAACGGCATCCGGGAGATCCTCCAGGACGCGTGGATCTACCAGCCAGCTCCGGTCGACTGACGCGGCCACGGCCGGTGTCGCGGCGAAGTGCCGTGGCCGTCGCGTCCCGGCCGGGTGAAGCGGGGAAGGAATCGGGTTCCGATCGTTCGAGACGTTCGAAGCGGAAGGGATAGGCCGTGGCTCGGCCGCTCGTCTGCGACCGACTGGCCTCGTTCTGATGCGGAAGCGCTCCGGAGCCGCGCCGAAGACTCACGCTGACGACGAACCGGCGGCAAGAGCTGGCGTCGTCAACCCCAGCCCGCCGAAAACAGTTCGGAATCCGGACGATTTTCGGCGACCTGGCGGCAAAGGCTGCGTCGCGCACGGCGGCTTCGCGCCTCGGGTTCGGCGGCTCCGGAGCGCTGCGATTTTAGAGCGAGGCCCGCCCGAGCGCTGACGAGCGGCCGAGTCACGGCCTACCGTGACGGCAGCCTTCAAGCCACGGCCGTGCCGCCCGATGTCTTTTCCCTGCCAAACCAAGCGGCAGGCAACCCGCCGCGCTTACGCCTGCGCGGGAGGGGTCGTCGGCACCGCCGGCACCGCCTCGGCAGCCGGCGCAGCCACAGCCACAACCTCGGTCGACACCACCGGCGCTGCCGCATCCGCGGCCTCGAGCTTGTAGCGGGCGTCTTCCTCGGCCTTCGCCTCGGCGGCCTGCTTCTCGTTGACGTTCTTGTCGCTGGCGGCGATCTCGTCGGCGGTCAGTTCGACGCGCTCGGCGACGATGCCGGACTTCTTTTCCAGGTCCTTGATCGCCCGCACCATCAGGTCGCGCTCGATCATCAGTCGGTTGACCCGGCGCTCGACGGCGCGGAACTTGTCCTTCGCCAGCGTGGTCTCCTGGCGGGCGACCTTCAGCTGGTGGGTGGCGGCGTCGCCGCGGCCCTTCGAATTCTTCATCGCCTTCTCGAGGTCGGCGATCCGTTGCCGGGCGCTCGCCGCGTCGCCTTCGGCGCGGGCGATCCGCTCGCGATCCGAGTCCGACAGCTCGCGGATCACCTTCTGAACCGGGGGAGCCGCGACCACGGCCGCGGCGGCAACGACGGGCGCCGCGACGGCGGCCGCGACCGGAGCGGAGCGCCGCTTGTCGCCCTTGCCCTCGTCGCCCTTCATCTTCTGGATCTCGGCCAGCGCGGTGGCGAGCTCGGCCCGGGTCGTCTCGAGCTGAATCGACGCCTGGCGCTCGACTTCGGCGCGCGCCTTGACGAGGTCCTCTCCGGCCTTTCCTTCCTCTTTCTGGTCGAAGAGCTTCTTCTTCGCGGCCTTGAGCTCTTCCTTCAGCTCGGCGAACGACTTCTTCACCTCTTCGAGCTCCTTGCGCTTCTTCTCCAGCTCGGCGTCGTTGCCGCGGGGCGCTTCGGCCTTCGCCGACGGCGACGCGGGGCGCTCACCCTCGAAGGAACGGACGGCGACGGGCGCGTCCTTCTTCCCCATGAGGATGATGTAGAGGCAGACGACGAGGGCGACGGAGACGAGTACGAGGGCAATCGGCACGGGAACTCCTGCAAGACGCGTGAGATGAGGCGCGGACCCTATACATGGGCCCTGCGCGCGCCAGCAAGCCCGGAGGCCTTCAGCCTTTCAGAGAGAAGAAGTCCCGGATCTTCTTCAGCAGGTCCGCCTCGGTGCTGGTGCGCTTGGAAGCCTCAAGATCCATCCCCGACCGGATCGCGTTGAGCTCGACCTTGCGGCCGGCGAGGACCTTGGCGACGTGCTCGGCGAGGTCCGGCCGGCGGGTGATCACCGCCTTGAAGACGTCCTTGTCGAGGCGGAAGCACTCGACGTCGGAGAGGGCGACCACGGTGGCCGAGCGTCGCTCTCCGGTGAGCAACGACATCTCGCCGAAGAAGCTGCCTCCCTGAAGCTTGGCGACCTCCTTCTCGATCCCCGCTTCGCCGACCCGGATCGAGACGTCTCCGTCGTCGATCAGGTATAGCCAGTGGGCCTCGGCGCCCTGGCGGGTGATCACCTCGCCGCGGGTGAAGGGCACGTAGGTCAAGCCGCGGGCGAGCGTCTCCTGCTCCTCCTCCGACAGCGCGGAGAAGAGCTCGACGTGCTGCAGCGCCTTCCGCCGCCGCTGGATCTCTCCCTTGAGCTTCTTCTCTGCGCGCTCCGACGACTCCTCGGTGACGAAGATCGCGTGCGCGGGAATCGCCAGCCTCATTCCGACGCGCTGAAGCGCGAAGTAGATCAGCGTCCGCACCTCGCTGTCGGTCGGATCGTCGACGGCGATGTCCTTGAGCCAGTACCGCACCGCGAACCGCCCGTAGCTGTCGCCCAGCTCCATCAGCACCGTGTTCGGCGCCGGCTCGGCGGAGACGCGATCGAGCTTCGCCGCGCACACCGCGCGGGTGACCTGCTCGATCACGTCCGAGGGCTGAAACCGGTAGTCGACGTTGAAGTACACCCACCGCCGCCACAGCTGCGGCTTGCCCTGGCGGCGCCCGAGCACCGACACCTGGCTCTTCATCAGCTGGCTGTTGGGGACGAGCACCGTCTCCCAGTTGCGGGTCTCGATCGCGGTGTAGCGCCAGCGGATCTCGATCACCTTCCCGGTGACGTCGCCGAACTTCACCCAGTCGCCGACCTCAATCGAGTTGTCGATCTGCAGCGCGAGGCCGCCGGCGACGTTGCCGATCACGTCTTGCAGCGAGAAGCCGATCACCGCGGTGCCGACCGCGGAGGTGGCGATCAGCCCCGAGAGGTTGACCCCTGAGTTGGAGAGGATCGTCACGATGGTGATCACCGAAGCGATCGCCACCACCACGTCCTGGAGAATGCGGGGGACGTGGATCCGCGCCCGCGGGAGCAGCGCGGCGAAGAAGAGCGCGGCCACCATCCCCACCGTCGCCACCCCGGCCAGCGCCGCCGCCGGCATTCGGAAGTCGACGTACAGCGGCGAGCCGTAGGCGTGCAGCGACGCCGCGGTCACCAGGCAGACCAGGTGCATCCCGTAGAAGAAGATCAGCCCCTTGAACCGCACCGCCTGCGTCGCCGCCAGCCCGCGCACCGCGACGAAGCACACCAGGAACAGCGCCGACAAATAGAGCGTGCGCCCCTGAAGCGCCTCTTCCTGCAAAGCCTCGTAGAAGCTCATCGAGCCTCGACCTTAGCGTGTAGGCTGCGCGCCGCCATGGGACACCTCGAGCTGGTCAGGAAGGACAAGGTCGCAAGCTTTCGCAAGATGGCCATCGGCACCTGGGCCACTACCTACGATCCGACCGTCTACGGCACCCTGACCGTGCGGATGGACAAGGCGGTCGCGTACATCGAGAAGTTCCGCCAGGTCACCGGCAAGCGCCTCACCGTCACCCAGCTGGTGACCAAGGCCTGCGCCGAGGCGCTGCGGCGGTGCCCGGACGCCAACGCCCTGCTGCGCTTCAACAAGATCTACCTGCGCAAGCACGTGAACATCTCGGTGCTGGTCGTCCAGACCGACCTCGGCGACGGGAAGGCGGACCTCACCGCCGCGAAGATCGAAGACGCCGATCAGAAGACGCTGCTGCAGATCGTCGACGAGATGAACGCCACGGTGGAGAAGGTCCGCGCCCGCAAGGACGTCGCGCTCGAGAAGGGGAAGGGCACGGTCCAGAAGATCCCGTTCATGCTGATGAACGTGTTCCTCAAGCTGATCGGCCTGCTGATGTACACCTTCAACATCGATCTGAGCTTCGCGGGGATGCCGCGCGACGCGTTCGGCTCGCTCACCGTCACCAACGTCGGCTCGCTCGGCCTCGACACCGCCTACGTGCCGCTGGTGCCGTACACCCACGTGCCGATCTTCGTCGCGCCCGGCTTGGTGAAGGACGTGCCGGTGATCGAGGACGGCAAGGTCGTGCCGGGGAAGGTGATGAACATCAACGCCAGCTTCGATCACCGCTTCATCGACGGGTACCACGCGTCGGTGCTGAGCAAGACGCTGCGCGAGTACATCGAGAACCCCTTCGAGAGCTTCGATCGCCTCGACGCTCTCCCCGCCGCGGCCGCGCCCGAGGCTCCGGCCCCCGTCACGTGAAGAAGCGATCGGTGACGCCCGCGGTCCGCGCGAGGATCGTCGTCCACCCGATGATCTGATCCACCGACCCCGCGAGCTCGTCGGGTTTCAAGCCCAGGGACGCGAGCGACCCGGAGCAGGCGAACAGCTGCGCCTTGCCGCTCCCGCGCACGACCTCCAGCAGTTGACGGAGCGTCGGGACGCCGCGGCGCTCCATCTCGTCGGCCACGTCTTCGCGGAGGTCCGGCGCGTCGAGCGGCCCGCGGATGAGCCGTTCGAGTGCGAACCAGAAGAAATACAGCTCGACCTCGCGCCCCAAAGCCGTCGCGGACGCTGCGATCGAAAGGCCCTGGTGGACCGCGTCGTAGCTGCCGTTATTAAGAAACACGATGACGGGCGGCACGTACCTCTTTTACGACCGTTCGACCTCGACCGACGACTGAACAGTGACAAGTGTCAGTGAAATCGGGCGATTACGAGTGGAATTGTAGGCCAACCGTTAGCTAAGTCCCCATCGCCGATGTCACCCGACAGCTCCAAAGCCTCCGCCACCGCCCTCCGCAAGGATGCGCACCTCGATTTGTGCGCGACCGAAGAGGTGGCTCCGGTCGAGAACTCGACGCTGCTGGAGTGCGTCAAGCTGCTGCACTGCGCGATGCCCGAGCTGTCGGTGCCGCAGGTGTCGCTGAAGACGAAGCTCTTCGGAAAGTCGCTGAGCGCTCCGCTGCTGATCACCGGGATGACCGGCGGCACCGAGCGCGCGGGGCAGGTGAACCGCGATCTGGCCCAGCTCGCCGAGGAGGCGGGGATCGCCTTCGGGGTCGGCAGCCAGCGGGCGATGGCCGAGCGCCCCGAGCTGCTCGCGACGTTCGCGGTGCGGCAGGTCGCTCCGACGGCGGTGGTGATCGGCAACATCGGCCTGCGGCAGGCGGCGACGATGGGCCTCGACGCGGTCCGCAAGCTGACCGACGCGATCGGCGCCGACGCGCTTGCGCTGCACTTGAACCCCGGGCAGGAGCTCACCCAGCCCGAGGGAGATCGCGACTTCCAGGGCGGCTACGACGTCGTCACCCAGCTGGTGCGCGCGTTCGGCGAACGGCTGCTGGTGAAGGAGACCGGCTGCGGGATCTCTCCGGAGGTCGCGCGGCGGCTGGTGGACTGCGGCGTGCGCACCATCGACGTCTCCGGCCTCGGCGGCACCTCGTGGGTGCGGGTCGAGCAGCTGCGCGCGACGGGCGCCGCGGCCGAGATCGGGGGGCTGTTCTCTTCCTGGGGCATCCCCACCGCGGCGGCGATCGCCGCTTCCCGGCGCGTGGTCGGGCCCGGCGTTACCCTGATCGCATCCGGTGGGCTTCGCACCGGCCTCGATGTCGCGCGGGCGCTCGCGCTCGGCGCCGACCTCGGGGGCATGGCCTTGCCGCTGTTCCGGGCCCAGCAGACGGGCGGCCTGAAGGGGGCCCGCGCCGCGCTCGAGGCGATCTTGAGCACCCTGCGCCAGGCGTTCGTCCTCGCCGGGGCCAGAGACATCAACGAGTTCCAGATGAAGCCGAAGGTCGTGG
>JAYVRT010000700.1:0-4448 GCA_043776025.1 Archangiaceae bacterium
CTCCATCTTCCGGCGCAGCGCCGGATCGTTGGGGTCTTCCTTGAAGCCGCGCCAGAGCGCGAGGTACGCAAGCTCGGGCTCTTCCTGGGCGTCGCGGGCGGCGGCGAGCTCGACCAGCAGCGTCTTCCGCTCGAAGCCGTCGGGGGACACCGAGACCCGGGCCTCGATCAGCTGGGCCAGCTTCGCCATGTCGCCGGCGGCGCGGTAGGCGCTCAGCAGCACCTCGACCGCGGGCAGGTTCTGTGGCTCGCGGGCGACCAGCGCCTCCATCCGGGGCAGCGCGCCGGCGTGGCGGGGGTCGTGGGCGAGCAGCTCGGTGTACAGATCGAGCGCGCCCGGCTTGTCGAGCAGGCGCGTCTCGCGCACCAGCCCCAGCCGGTACTTGAGGTTGAGCAGCACGTCGCCCTGGGTCGTCTTCAGTCGGCGGGCGAGCACGTCGGCCAGCTCCGGCCACCGCTCCTGTGCCTCGCACAGCACGTCCATCCGTTCCAGCGCGCCCGCGTCGTCGGGCTTGAGCTCGAGCAGCCGGCGGAAGGTCGACAGCGCCCCGACGCCGTCCTTGAGCTGCTCCTGTTGGAGCACGCCGATCTGGAACATCAGCGCCGCGCGGCGGCCGAGGTCCTCGGCCATCGCCAGCTGCCGCTTGAGGACCTCGATCAGCTCGGGCACGCGGTTCTGGCGGCCGAGCAGCCGGCCCACCTGCTCCAGCGCCTCGGGGTCGGTGGCAGCGATCTCCAGCACCCGTTTCCAGCTCTCCACCGAATCATCGGTCTCGTCGTTCTGCGCCTGCAGCCGCGCCAGCGCGCGGTAGAGGTTGGCGCGCGAGGCGTCCACCGAGGCGCGAGGCGCGACCTCGACCAGCAGCGCCATCATCTCGTCGTGGGTGTCCGCGGGGCCGAACAGCGACAGGGTCAGCTCGAGCGCGCGGTCGTCGTCAGGCAACTCTCGCAGCGCGCGGGCGGCGGCCAGGAAGGCCATCTCCGGGTTCGACATCTGCGCCGAGTAGACCTCGGCGACCTTGCGCAGCAGCTGAACGCGTTCCTGCGGGTTGGTCTCGGCCTCGACGCGCGACTCGAGCATCTGCACCAGCTTCAAGTGCTCGCCCTCGCCGGCGAACACCGGCTCCAGCGTCGCCGCGGCTTCGCCTTTCAGCGGATTGTCGGATCTCGCCATCTCTTCGAGCGCGCCAATTGCCCCTGCGTGAGCGGGCTTGCGGCGCAATACCTCCTGAAACTGTGAGAGCGCCCCGCGCGGGTCGCCCAGGCGGGTCAGCTTGAGCCGGCCCAGCCGCACCATCAATTCCAGGGCCTCTTCAATCGCGCCCCGCCCTTCGGCCAGCTGGATCTCCCGGCCGATCAACGTCGCCAATTCGGGGTACCGCTCGGTCTCGGAGAGGACCCTGCCGAGGAAGCGGATCGCGTTGGTGTCGTCGGGCTTGCGCTCGATGATCTCCGCGTAGCACTGGGCGGCGAGGCCCTTGTCGGTGAGCGTCTCCTCGGCGAGGTTGGCCAGCTCGTAGAGCAGGTTGATCTGCGCGGTGACGTTGGTCTCCAGCGCCAGCTGCCGCCGCATCACCACCGACAGCTCCTTGAAGCTGCTCGTCTTGCGGTGGAGCCTCGCGAGCGCGTCGAGGACGAAGAAGTTCTTCGGATCGCGCGCGAGCACTTCGTTCCACGCCCGGGCGGCGAGGTCGGGCCGCTCGAGGCGATCGCCGTACAGGATCGCCAGCCGCCGCCACAGCTCCTCGGTGAGCTTGTCGTCGCTGCCGCGCTCGAGCTGATCCTCGTAGGCGGCGGCGAGCTCCTCGAAGGCGCCGAGATCGGCGGCGAGGCGTTCGAGCTCCTCGCGGGCGGCGGGCTCGTTGGGGTCCTCGGTGAACGAGCGCAGCCGGGCGGTAAAGGCCTGAGGCTTCTGGCCCAACGCCTCTCTGAGCACCGCGATCTCGTTGAGCAGTGGAACCCGCAGCGAGGGGTCGCTGACGCCCAGGCGAACGTCGAGCACCTCGACGAGCTTCCGGTGATCGTTGAGCTTGCGGTAGCACGGCTCGAGCAGCCGGGCCGCTTCGGGCCGCACCGCCTCGACCGCCATCAGCCGCTCGAGCCCGCCGATTGCGTTTTGTTCCAGCGGCGACAGCTCGAGCACCCCGGCGAAGCCGCGCAGCGCCTCGAGGTGCTGGCCTTCCTTCTCCAGCAGCAGCGCCCGGCGGAGGATGAAGGTCTTGCGCGAGTCGTCGTCGTTGGTCGAAACCGCGAGCTGGTCGAGGATGTCGGCCTGCTCCTGGTGGCGCTTGGTCTTGCCGTACAGCTGATCGAGCGCCAGCAGCGCCTGCATCGTGCGCTTCACCGAGAAGGCGGCCTTCCACGCTTCGATCGCCTTGTCCTCGTCGCCAGCGGCCTCGAAGGCCTCGGCGGCCTTCACCAGCAGCCCGAGCTTCTGGGCAGGGTCGGCCGCGAGCGCCGCCTGCTTGGCGTAGACCTCGGAGAGGCTGCGGGCGTTCTTCGACTTCTCGAACAGCTTGCCCAGTGAGTCGAGCGCCTGGCGATCCTTCGCGTCGACCTCGAGCAGCAGCCGCCAGACGCGGATCGCGTCCTCGGCCTCGCCCAGCTGTTCGCGCAGCTCGGCGGCGCGGCGCAGCAGCGCCAGCTGCTGGGGGTCGGTCTTCTCCAGCTCGGTGGAGGTCTCTTCGTAGATCTCGGCGAGCTCGGAGAAGCTGCCGGTCTCCCGCGCGAGCCGTTCGAGCTCGGGCTGCACCGACTCGCGATCGAGCCCGTCGGTGAAGGCCTTGAGCGCGGACATGAAGGCCGCTTGGGGCTGGGCGAGGTCGCGCTCGAGGATCGCCCGGATCTCGGCCGACAGCCGGGCCCGCTCGCCCGCGGTGGCGCCTGCGAAGCGCGCCTCGCGCAGAGAGATTCGCCGCTGGTGGTCGCCGGACTGGGCGAGCACCGGGTCGAGCGCCTCCATCGCGACGTTGCTGTCGGCGGCCTCGGAGCGCGCCCAGGCCTCGAGCGCCTCGCGGGCGCCGGGGTGGGCGGCGTCCTCGGCGAGGATCTGCCGGTACAGCTGGAGTGCGCCGGCGGCGTCGTTGAGCTTCGCCTGGCGCAGCTGGGCAAGGCGGAAGCCGAGCTCGCGGCCGGCGGGGCTCTGGCCTTCCTGGTTGCGCCGCAGCTCGAGGGCGAAGGCGAGCTCGTGGGGACGATCGGTCTGGGTGTAGAGGCGATCGAGCGCGGCGGCGGCATCCTTGGCGAGCGCGTCGCGCTGAGCGATCTGCCGCCAGTTGGCCGCGGCGCGCTCGGGGTCGGCGAGCTTCTGCTCCGACAGCAGCGCGGCCTCGCGGGCCAGGGTGTTCTTCTCCGCTGGGTCGGCCTCGATCCCCGCCACCTGCTCGGTGATCGCCACCAGGTCGGGCCACTCTTCGCGCGCGCGGTGCAGCCGCTGCAGCGACTTGAGCGCCTCGACGTTCTTCCCCTCGAGCCCGAGCAGCGCGTGGAGGTGCTTGACCGCCGCGGCCTGGTCGTTGAGCTTCTTCTCGAAGATCTCCGCGAGCTCCCGGTGGAGCCCGACCGCGGCCGAGCCGACGTCGCCCTCGAGCAGCTCGGCGAGGACCTCGGCGTAGCTGTCGAGCATGTCGGCCTCTTCGGCCGAGGCGCGGCCCGAGGCGCGCAGCTCGGCGTCGCCAGGCACGAGGCGAATCGCCTGCGCCATCACCGCGAACGCCTGCTCTGGCTGGCGCAGGTGTGAGGTGTGGATCTCCGCGGCGCGCTTGAGCGCGGTGAGCTTCTCTCCAGCGTCGAGGGTGGCCTCGGAGATCACCGAGAGCACGTGAACCACCTTGCGGTGATCCTTCACCGCCTCGTATGCGGGCAGCAGCGCCCGGGCCGCGTCTTCGCGGTGGGCGGGGTCCTGCAGCAGGTTCTCGAGCGCTTCGGTGGCGTCGGGATCGTTGGCCTTCTTCGCCAGCACCTGCGCGTAGTGGGAGATCGCCTGGGCCTTGTCTCCGAGCGAGGTCTCGATCAGCTTCGCGCGCTTGAGGCCGAGGACAGCGGCGCCGTCGGCGTCGCCGTTCTGCTCGTGCATCGCGATCAGCCGCGCCAGCACCTCGGACAGCTCGGCCATGCGGCCGCTGGCCTCGAGGTTCGCGGCCACCTGGGGCAGCAGCGACGTCTCGTCGCCGCCGGCCTGGATCGCAGCGGTGAGGGAGATCGCCGCCTCTCGTGGCCGGTTGAGTTCCTTGTTGACCTGCGCCAGCTGGATGAAGAGCGCGACCTTCTCGTCGCCCTCGGCGAGGAGGATTCGCCGGCGCAGCGCCTGGTCGCACTCCGACCAGCGCTTGGCGCGGGTGTAGAGCGCCACCAGGCGGGAGAGGATGCCCGCGTCGTCCGGGGCCGCGACGAGCGCGGCGGTCAGCGCGGCCGCGGCGTCTTCGGTCGCCCCGCCTTCCTCCGCCATCT
>JAYVRT010000701.1:0-4444 GCA_043776025.1 Archangiaceae bacterium
CTGGAGACCGGGCGCGCCGAGTTCCTCGCTGGACGGATCACGATGGCCGAGTCGATCAACCGCACCACCCTCGAGACGGCGTTGGGCTGGCTGCTCGACCAGCAGGCGCTGGTGGAGAAAGAAAAGAGGCTCGTCCCCGGCGGCAAGGTTGCCACCGACCTCGCCGATCAGATCCGCGCCTACCTGTGATCGGTTCTTTCCACCGACGGCGACGGCGCCTAACCTTGCGACCCTCCATGCGCCTGTCTTCCCTCGCTGCGCTCTTCGTCTTCGCCGCTGCCTCCTCCGCCTTAGCCCAGGGCTTCGAGCTCGACCTGAGCGAGCCCGAGGTCCCCGCCGAGTTCCGCCCGTCGATCGCGGTCGTCTGCGTCAGCTCGGGCGAGGCCACCGAGGACGCGATCGTCACCGCCCGGGCCCGGCTGCTCGAAGCCGAGCTGCTCAAGTCGGCCACTGGCAACGCCAACTTCGGCAAGGTGATGTTCCCCGCCGTCGTCGGCACCAACCTCGGCGCCGAGGCCGTGGCGGCCGCGAAGTGCGCCGACTACGCCTGCCTCTCGGAACTCGCGCGCAAGCTCAAGGTCGATCGGCTGATCAAGGGCATCGTCACCAGGTCGGGGCCGGCGAGCCTGTTGACCCTCTACGGGTTCGACGGGGCGATGGCCGAGGTGGTGACCGCCACCGTCGAGAGCAGCGAACGGCAGGAGAAAGCGGCGATCGGCGGCTTCGCGGGCATCGCCGGCAAGAGCCAGGCGGTGAAGGACCGCGAGTTCGTCAAGAAGGCGGTGCCGCTGTTCTTCGAGGTGATGGACAAGATCAAGACGCCCAACGGGAAGATCGTCGTCGACAGTGCCGAGAGCTCGTCGATCGCCACCTTCAACGGCCTCGAGGGTGGCGCCGGAAGCTTCGAGCGGATCGTGCCCCGCGGCAGCTACGACGTGAAGGTCACCGCCGCCGGCTACAACCCCTTCGAGCAGCACGTCACCGTCGAGCCGCTGAAGCGGGAGGCGGTGAAGGTGCTGTTGGTCGCCAAGGAGCTCGAGGCCAGGCCGCTGCAGGCCGTGGTCGAGGATCCCGGCGTCCCGATGATCCGCAGGCCCGGGCTCTACATCGCGATCGCCGGGCTGGTGGTCGCGGGCATCGGGGCCGCGCTCGGCGTCGCTGCCAAGGGCACCGAAGCGCGCGCGGTGCCCGACGCCTCGGGGGTGGTGCCGATCAGCCGCGCCGCGGCCAAGGGCGCGAAGACCAATGCGCTGCTGTTCAACGTCCTCGTCCCCACCGGCGCCGCGATGGTCGCCGCCGGTGGCGTCTGGTTCTTCCTCACCCCCGGCCCAGCGGCGAAGAAGAAGGTCGAAGAGGCGGCCCCAGCTGAAGGGGGCGGGTTCGGGGTGATGGTCGGCTACACCGGCCACTTCTGAACACCTCGCCAGGCCGCGCGCCTCGCGGCGCTTGCCAGTACACTGGTGACCCATGATCGCGACCACCCTCACCGTGATGCTCTTCCTCGGCCAATCGAAGTCGAGCGAGCGCTGTACCGAGCGCTGCAATGCGGGCAGCTCGAGCTGCACCTCCCACTGCGGCTCGAGCAACAAGTGCATGGACAACTGCGCGCGCCGTTCTGAGTCGTGCATGTCGGCATGCGCGCTCGAGGTGCAGGGAGGCGACAAGCCCGCCAAAGCGAAGATGCCCTGCAAGTTCGACCAGGTGACGCACAAGGTGACGCCCTGCACCGACGAAGAGGTCAAACAGCGCGGGAACGCCTTCAAAGACGCCAAGCACCCTCTGTGCAGGGACGCGAAGGGAGAGGTGATCGCCTGCGAAGGCGACGAGGACAAGGCGAAGGAGCTGCTCAAGAAGTACAACGTCAAGCTCGAATGTGGCGAGAAGAACGGCGTGCCCATCGAGTGCCCCAAGCAATGACCTGACGCGGCCACCTTTCGTATGGCGCCGCCCCTGCGCTCGCTCCAGACTTCTCACATGGTCTGGAAGCGCACCCAGGGCGACTCAGGGCAGGCGGCGGTCGAAGCTGCCCTCACCCTGCCGATGGTGGTGTTCGTCTTCCTCGGCACTTTGCAGCTCTTCATGCTGCTGCAGCAGAAGCTGATGGCGCAGTACGCGGTCTTTCAGGCCAATCGCGTCGGGTCGGTGATGAACGGTCGTTGTGATGCAATGACCCACGCCGCCCTACTCTCGCTTACCCCCGCGGTGCGGCCGTTCATGGGAGCCAGTTTCCCCGGCTCGCCCGGCCAGAAGCTCGGCGCGGCGTTCCGCCTGATCCAGAACAACGACTACTCGAACTACAACCCCTATGGCGCAGGCAACTGGTCCGCTGCCGAAGCGGCGGTGTGGATCGTTCGCGAGCACCCCCGGTTTCCGGGCGACGATCCGGTTCAGGCGCAGCAGGACTTCGACATTCCGCTGGCTGCGGGCGCGACGCCGACCCGGCTCGAGCTGCGGATGATCTACTGGGCTCCCCTGGCGGTGCCGTTCGCGGACTGGGTCTTCAGCCGGATGGCGCTCGCGGACATGAACCTCAAGGCCTACACCGCCCAGAACCCACTGCTGGTGCAGAAGAAGGTTAACTGGGGCGCCGGTGTCTCGAAGACGCCCCAGGCGGAGATCGCCGGCGAGTACCTGAAGCGGTACGCGCTGAAGCACTACGTGTTCCCGATCGAAGTGACCTCGACGATGCGAATGATGAGCCCGGTGCAGTTCTCGGATTTTAACGCCAACTTCAACTGCCCCCCGACCCCGAACTCTCTATGAAAATTCGCCCCAACGGACAGACGCTGGTTCTCTTCGCCTTGACCCTGCTGCTGATGACGCTGCTGGTGTTGATGACCCTGTCGTTCGGCTCGAAGGTGAAGAGCCGAATGGAGGTGCAGACGGTCGCCGACGCCACCGCCTACAGCAACGCGGTGTCGACCGCCCGGTCGATGAACGCGATCTCGGTGATGAATCGGGTCAACGTCGCCCACGCCGTCTCGACCCTCGGAACGCTGAGCCTGATCAGCTGGGTGACGTTGTTTTACGTACACGCCAAGAACGCGGCCACCCTTTGGTTCATGGAGTTCATCATGATGGCGCTTGGGGCTGCCATCTGGTGCGCGATCTGCTCGGCGTGCAGCGTCGGATGCGCCGCCGTGTGTGGCTACTGCGCCAGCTGTAAATGGGGAATGGCTCAGACAGGTGGCGCTGCGTTCTTGAGTTTTATCAACTCCAACATCGTACTGGGCAAACTCAAGAGTGACGTCAAGCTCTTCAACACCCAGACGAGGCCCCGATGGTTTGCCTCGCTGAGCATCTTCGCCGACCAGGGCGCGATGTACGGGAGCCTGCTCAGCAAGCAGACGACCGCGGCGGGGTCGTTTGCAGCCACCTACGCGACTCAGGGAAATCTGCCGGGAGTCACCGCGCTGCCCGCCCCGGGTGGCCTCAACACCACCGAACTCACCACCGCGATGGCGCCTGGGCAGGTCGGCCCGGGCGCACAGCCGTACCACGCGTCGATGATCATCAACGCCAGCCGCGGCCACAAGTTCGTCCCCTGGCGCAAGGGCGTCGGCGGTGGCTTCCTCGGACCCTGGTCGATGAAGCTGACGCTGCCCTGGTCGTTGCCCGCCGGCATCGCCTTCACCGACAACGACGACGAAGGCCGCGGCTACGTGAACGACAACCCGGTGAACTTCGCCAGCGGCATGTCCTACGGGCACCCGGGCGGGAGCTGGGCGCAGGACGTCGGCGACAAGACCCGGGTGCTCCTCGTCAAGCCCACCCAGTCGACCTGCAAGATCTTCGGCTTCCTCGCATTGGCCGTCGGCCTGATTGGCAAGGGGGCAAGTGCAGGCCTGGCCACCGTCGGGCCCTTCATGCACCCGGCGGCAGGCCACAACGTCCAGCACGCCTACGCTGAGACGTTCCCGCCGTTCTACGACTTCAACCCCGGCAACCCCTCCGGCATCTTCGACCGCGACGACATCTACGCCGCCCCGAAGAACATGAGCATGGTCTCGGCGAACCCTCTGGCGCGAAACGACCCATGGGAGTCCCGTGGCCAGGCCAGCGGCAAGGCCGTCAACCTCAAGTTCACCCCGGGGGCCACCGGCTTCGACATGACCACCGAGCCGGCGAGTAAGACCAACGGCATGCAGAACGCCGTCGGCTCGGGCGTGACCTACTACAGCCGCCCGGATCACTACGAGGAGCCGCCGAACCTGTTCGCTCCCTTCTGGCGCGCGGGTCTGTCGCGGATGACGGTCGATCGCCCCGGCGCCGGACCCGGCCGAGGTCCTTACGACGCCGCGCTGAAGGGAATGTTCGCTGGCTCGGGTCAGACTGAAGCCGGGGTCACGTTCCAGGAACTGGTCAGCTCCGGCTACAAGGGGTTCGAATGAGACGCGCACGCGGGCAAGCGGCGGTCGAGTTCGCGCTCGGCAGCCTGGTGTTC
>JAYVRT010000702.1:0-4440 GCA_043776025.1 Archangiaceae bacterium
GTGAAACGGGCCCAGCAGCGGCGGCACCAGCACGTGGCTGGCGACGTAGCGCCCGCCCGGCCTGAGGATCCGCGCCACCTCGCTCAGCAGGCTCGCCGCATCGCGGATGAAGTGGAGCGAGCCCGCCTGGAGCACCGCCGACACCGACGCGCTCTGAAACGGCAGCGCGGGCGCCTCGGCGCGGACGAAGTCGATCGCCACCGCGGCCTCGCGCGCCTGGGCGATGCCTTCTTCGATCATCGGCTTGCTGACGTCGACGCCAATCAACTGGGCCTCCAGATCGCGCACCAGGCGGCGGGTGAAGAGCCCGGTGCCGCAGCCGACGTCGACCACCGGCCCGCGCGGCTTGCCCAGCAGCGAACGGTAGACGGTGTACTCGCTGTCGCGATCGAACTGGCCGCGGGTGAGGAACAGCTCGAGGCCGGGCCGCACGTAGCGCTCGTAGCTGCGGGCGACGAGCGCGCTCTCCAGCGATCGTTGAAGGCCGCGGGGGCGAGAGCGATCTGAGACGAAGTCGATCATCCCTTCGCCGACCGGGTAGCGGCTGCCGCAGCCGACGCACCGCACCGGCCCGAAGATCAGCCGCGGCTCGGGCACGTCCTGCTCGGGCACGAGGCTGCCGGCGAGACACGCCGGGCAGCGCAGAATATCCAACGTCTCGCGGCGCATCGGCTACTGCTTCGCGACCAGCACTGGCCAGCCGCGGGCCATCGCCTCGCGGAAGAAGTCGGCGAGCGCCTTGCGGCACCCGTTGACCCGGCCCTGCATCGGCTCTACCAGCTGGTCGTCTCCGACGCTGGTGCCGAGCTCCAGGTCGAGCGTGCGCCCACAGCGCTCGCACTTGATCGACACCGGGCGCAGCAGCGACACCGGCACCGCGTACCGGGTGCCGCACTCGCAGCGCCACACCTTGGCCCGCTCGCCCGCGTCCTGGCGCGACAACGTCAGCAGCTGGTCCGCCAGCCGCAGCAGCGCCGGGAGATCGTTGGGAGGCTGGGCGAAGATCGGCGGCCCCTTCTGCGCCTGGGCGATCACCCGGTTCGCTTTGTCGAGCGGGCGGTCTCCCCGGTACTCGGCGCGGGAGAACGCCTCGGCGATCAGCTCCGGCGCGGCACCGACCGGCTCGAGGACTTCCTTGCTCGGCTTTCCCAGCTCGAAGGCCGGCGTGGCGTAGAAGCGGATCATCTCAGCTCCACTCCAGCATCCGCTTCAGCGGCGCCAGCGAGGCCTCGCCCAGGCCAGGCGGAAGCTCGAGGCGGGGCGTCTTGTTCTTCATGCACAGGTACAACTTCTCCATGGTGTTGAGCCTCATGTGCGGGCACTCGTTGCAGGCGCAGCCGTTGTCGGGGGGCGCGGGGATGAACGTCTTGCCCGGCGATCGCTGCTGCATCTGGTGAAGGATCCCCGCCTCGGTGACGACGATGAAGGCCTGCTTGCTGCTGCTGACGGTGCGGTCAAGCAGCTGCTTGGTGCTGCCGATGAAGTCGGCGTGGCGCAGCACCGCCTCTTCGCACTCAGGGTGGGCGACCACCTCGGCGTCGGGGTGCTCGACCTTCAGCTGCACCAGCCGCTTCTCGCTGAAGATCTCGTGGACCATGCAGCTGCCCGGCCAGAGGGTCATCGTCCGCCCGGTCTGCTTGCTGACGTAGCGGCCCAGGTGTTGATCGGGGGCGAAGACGATCTCCCGATCGGCGGGGATGCGCGCGACGATCTTCACCGCGTTGCTGCTGGTGCAGATCACGTCGCTCATCGCCTTCACCGCGGCCGACGAGTTGACGTAGGTGACGACGAAGGCGCCCGGGTGCTTCGCCTTGAAGGCGGCGAACTGATCGGGCGGGCAGCGATCGGACAACGAGCAGCCGGCGGCGAGGTCCGGCAGCAGGACCAGCTTCTTCGGGTTGAGGATCTTCGCGGTCTCCGCCATGAAGTGAACGCCGCAGAAGACGATCACGTCGGCGTTGGTCTTCTCTGCCTGCTGTGCCAGCGCGAGGCTGTCGCCGACGAAGTCCGCCGAGTCCTGGATCTCGCTCTCCTGGTAGTAATGGGCCAGGATCACCGCGTTCATTTCCCGCTTCAGGCGGGCGATCTCCGCCTCGTAGTCCATGGGGGGCTCTTAACGTGAAACCCGCCGGGTTGCAGGTGCGCCGTACGACACGTATGGATCGAGGTCCCCTTGCTCCTCCCGCGACCGATCTTCTGGCTTTTGCCGCTGTGGGCGCTGAGCGCCTGCCAGTGCAATCAGCCCCCGACGGGCGGCAAGCACAAGGACAAGGGCGAGGCGTGCAGCTCCGACGCCGAGTGCAACAGCGGCCTGTGCGAGCGGGTGCCGGGCCAGCTCGACAAGAAGTGCATCAGCAAGTGCGGGGTCTGCGACAAGAACGAAGTCTGCACCCCGTTGGACTTGAACCGCTTCGGCTGCGTCCCTGAGCGCGCGGGACTCTGCCGCGCCTGCTCGTCGACCGCGCCGTGCCCGTACCCGGCCGACCTCTGCATCGCGATCGGCGGATCGAGCTTCTGCGGGCGCGACTGCTCATTCGCCGGTACCTGCCCCGATGGGTACAAGTGCGACCCGGCGTTCGACAAGAATGGGAACCAGGTCGGGGTGCAGTGCCAGCCCACGACCGGCACCTGCGCCTGCACCGCGGCCACCGTCGGCCAGATGGTGCCCTGCGAGAAGACCAACGCCATCGGATCCTGCATGGGGATGCAGAGCTGCGGCGACGCCGGCTACACCGCCTGCACCGCGGCCACCCCCGTGACCGAGGTCTGCAACGGCAAGGACGACGACTGCGACGGCCAGCCGGACGATGGGCTGGGGCAGACCACCTGCGGCCAGGGAGAGTGCAAGCGCACCGTCGACAACTGCGTCAACGGCGCGCCGGTCGCCTGCGTCCCCGGCACCAGCGGCGTGGAGACCTGCAACGAAAAGGACGACGACTGCGACGGCGTCGTCGACGACGGCTTCAACAAGATGACGTCGATCACCACCTGCGGAACCTGCACCACCGTCTGCGCCACCGCCAACGGCACCCCCAGCTGCGTCGGCGGCCAGTGCGCGATCGCTGGCTGCAACGTGCCCTACGCCAACTGCAACAACGTTGCCGCCGATGGGTGCGAGACGAACACCCAGACCAGCCTCACCCACTGCGGGGCCTGCAATACCCCCTGCGGCGGCGCCCAAGCCACTGGCACCTGCACCGCGGGCGTCTGCGCGCTGCAGTGCGCCCCGGGCTACGTCGATGCCGATGGCAACCCTTCCAATGGCTGTGAGTACGCCTGCACGCCGAGCTCGACCACCGATCTCCCCGATCTGGGCTTCGTCGACGCCAACTGCGACGGCATCGACGGCGAGGTCGCCAACTCGATCTTCGTCTCCGCCGCCGGCAACGACGCCAACCCGGGGACGCGGCTGCAACCGAAGGCGACGATCCAGGCGGGGCTCAACGCCGCGGCCGCGGCCAGCAAGCGCGACGTGCTGGTCTCGATTGGCAACTACTCGAACCAGGTGGTGATGCCCTCCAACACCGGCGTCTACGGCGGTTACGCCCCGGTGACCTGGGCCCGCGCGAACGCGAACATCGTCAACGTCAACAACGTCAACACCCCGCTGCTGATCGAGAACGTGAGCAACGTCACGGTGCAGCTGATGAACTTCCTCGGCACCACGCCCTCGGGCAGCTCCGCCACCGCCTACGGAGCGATGATCCGGCTGGCGACCGGCGTCACGCTCGAAGGGGTGAAGCTGCGCGCCGGCAACGGCACCGCGGGCGCCAGCGGCAGCGTCGGCGCCTCGGGCAGCTCGGGGGGCGGCGGCTTGACCGGGCAGGCGGGCTGCGAAGACTCCAGCGGGCTGTTTTGCAGCAACTGCTCCCAGCCGCAGGGAGGCTCCGGGGGAACCAGCAGCTGTGGTCGCACCGGCGGCCGTGGCGGCAACGCGGGCCACGCCTCGGGCTATGGCGTCGCGGGCGGGGCCGGCGTCGGGGGAACTTCGGGCGGGGCCGGCGTGCCTCCCTTCTGGAGCAACTCGGCGCCGGGCGCCGGCTACATCGGCCTGCTCGGCAACAACGGCGGCACCGGCGCCGACGGCGCTTCGGCCGGCTCCTTCGGCAGCTTGAGCTCGTTCGGATACGTGGTGGCCCTCGCCTCGGGAGGCATTCCCGGCGCCGACGGCGACGGCGGAGGCGGTGGCGGCGGTGGCGGCGGTGGCACCACCAACTGCGACAGCTACGGCGGAGGAGGGGGCGGCGGCGGGGCAGGGGCCTGCGGTGGAACGGGCGGCGGCCGGGGGCTCTCCGGGGGCGGCTCGATCGCGATCTTCCTCTACAGCGCGACAGTCACCGCGCGGTCCGTGCAGCTGCAGACCGGCAACGGCGGCAGCGGAGGCAACGGTGGCGCGGGCGGCCCGGGGGGAATCGGGGGCCCGGGCGCGGTGGCATCGAA
>JAYVRT010000703.1:0-4431 GCA_043776025.1 Archangiaceae bacterium
GGCCCCAGCGCGGGACTTCGCTGCGGGTCGATCAGCGCCACCGCGGCGATCGCGTCGGACTGGGCGGCGAGCAGGCGGAGCATTCCGGTCGCTTCGTCCGCGCTCACCGTGCGCCAGTCGATCAGGTTCGAGGAGGTCGCGACCCCGTCGATCGCGGTCATGATCTGCGAGGCGGATCCCTCGGCGGCGGCCTGGGCGACGGCGTGCTGTTCCTGCTCGATCCGGATCAGCAGCTCGGCCTCCGAGCGTTGGAGCAGCCAGAAGCCGACCCCTGACAGCGGGAGCACGGCGGCGGCGACCATGAAGAGGATCAGCTGCTGCGAGAGGCGCACAGGATCTTCAGGCCAGCTTGACGTCGGGCTTGGCGGGCGGCGCCGGCCGATCGCTGCGCAGGTAGACGCTGCCCACCACCGCCTTGGCCCGCTTCTTCATCTGGGCGGCTGCGCGGGCGAGCTCCGAGTGATCGGCCTTGCCGTCGGCGATCACCGCCACCACCGAGACGCTCATGATCGCGAACTTGCGGCGCTCGCCGAAGCGGTCGTCGGTCTCGATGTAGCCGCGCTCGCGATCCGTCTTGTCGTAGTAAAGCGGAATGATCCGATCGAAGGCCTCGATCGCCTTCTGGCAAACCAGGTCCACCGTCTGGAGCGAGGTGATGAAGACAAAGTCGTCCCCCGCGATGTGGCCGAGGAAGTCGCCGGGCGCGCCATGGAGGCTGATGATCTCCCGCATCAGGTCCGCGGTCTGGCGCACCACCCCGTCGGCCTTCGCGAAGCCGTAGTAGTCGTTGTACGCCTTGAGGTTGTCGAGATCGAGGTAGCAGAAGGCGAAGCCCTGGCGGGCCGCCAGCCGCTTCTGGACCTCGCGCTCGATCGCCCCAGAGCTGGGGAGCATCGTCGTCGGCGAGGGCGAGCCTTCCTCGGTGCGTCGGCGCAGCACCGACTCGACGCGCGCCCCCAGCTCGAGCGCGTCGAAGGGCTTGGTGAGGTAGTCGTCTCCGCCCAGCTTCAACGCCCGGACCTTGGCCGACGTCTCGGTGCGAGCGGAGACAAAGATCACCGACAGCTGGCTCGACGCGCGCTCGGCCTTGAGCTCCTCGAAGAAGGTGAGCCCGTCGCCGTCGGGCAAGGTGACGTCGAGCAGCAGCAGGTCGGGCCGGTGGCTGGCGATCTGGGTCTTCGCGTCGGCGAGCGAGCCGGCCTGCGAGACGTCGTACCCCAGGTTGTGCATCACCTCGACGCAGATCGCCCGGATCTGCGCGTCGTCGTCGATCACCAGCACCTTGCCCTTGCGGCGGGTGGTCGATGCCATCAGCGCCTCGACCGAGGCCAGCAAGGTGTCGGGGTTGATTGGCTTGAGGAGGAAGCCGCTCGCCCCGGCGCGGATCGCGGCCTCGCGCTCGTGGTAGCCGGAGATCACCATCACCCGGGCATGCTTGGTGTCGGGATCGTGGCGGAAGATGTCAGCGAGCTTGAGCCCGTCGATGTCCGGCAAGCGGATGTCGAGGGTGATCACGTCAGGCTTGAGCTTGCGCGCGAGCATCAGGGCCTCTTCGCCCGACCCGGCGATCGCGACCCGGAAGCCCTTGGAGATCAGATGGGCCTTGAGGATCCACGCCAGCTCGGCGGTGTCTTCGACGATCAGCACCGTGCCCCGGGGCGGCCGGGCGGTGAGCGGAGTCGGCTCCGGGGGGTTGTCGAGCGGGTTGAGCTGCTCTGGGCCCGGCTCGATCGGCAGCACAGTGACGAAGCGCGCCCCGGTGGGGGTCGGCTCGGCCCAGATGCGCCCGCCATGGCCTTCGACGATGTTGCGACAGATCGACAGCCCCAACCCTGAGCCCCGGATCGCGCGGTTCTTCTGCGATCGGGCCTGCTCGAAGCGATCGAAGATCCGCTCCAGATCTGCCTCGGCGATGGGATCGCCGGTGTTGCTGACGCTCAAGGTCGCGAAGCCGGGCGCATCGGAGGCCTGGGTCAGCTCGACCAACACCTCGCCGCCCTCGACGGTGAACTTCACCGCGTTGGTCAGCAGGTTGTAGAGCACCTGGTTGATCCGGTTCGGGTCGACCAGCGCCTTGAGTGGAGCGTCGGGCGTGAGCACCTGCACCTTCAGCCGCTTCTCCTGCATTGGCGGGCCGTACTTCTCGACCGCCTTCTTCACCACCTCGTCCAGATGGGTGAACTCGAAGCTCATCCGCATCTTCTTGCTGGCGAACTTCGACAGGTCGAGCAGGTCGTCGACCAGTGCGTTGAGCTTCTCGCTCGACTCGCGCGCCATCTCGAGGAAGCGGCGCTGCTTGAGGTTCACCTCGCCGGTGATGTGGTTGAGCACCAGATCGAGCGCACCGCTGATCGAGGTCAGCGGGGTACGCAGCTCGTGGCTGACCATCTGGACGAACTCGTCTTTGCGCTCGGCGAGCAGCTTCTGGTCGGTGACGTCGCGCAGCACCACCACCACCCCGCGCAGCGCCCCCGACGGCTCGGCGACCGGGTTGAGCGTCAGGTGCACGGTGCGATCGAACAGCTTCAGCTCGTCGATGAAGCGCTTCTGGCCGCCGTACTCCCAGCCGCGGACCATGTCCCAGGGGGCGAAGCCGAGCTGTTCCTCGAGGTGCTTCGGCGTCAGGTGGTCCGGGCCGTCGCCCAGCTGCAGCAGCTTGCGGGCCGCGGGGTTGACGACCACCACCTCGTTCTTCTCGTCGAGCAGCAGCACCCCGTCGCCCATCGCCTCGACCATGCGCTCGATGCGGCGGCGGGCGTCGAGCTCGGCGGCCCGCAGGTGGTCGATCGCGTCGGTGGTCTGGTTGACCAGCAGGTCGAGCAGCTCCCCGTCCTCGGTGGCGTAGGAGGCGGTCGAGGAGAACATCGACAGCGTGCCCACCACCCGGCCGCCGGCGACCAGGGGCACGGTGAGCGCGTGGGGGAAGCTCGCCGGCGCAGCGGGATCGGGGGTGGTGTTCCCGGTGATGCGGGTGAGCATCTTCTCTTCCGGCAGCAGCACCCCGGCGGCCTTGCGGTGGGCGGCGAGGACGCAGTCCTTGACGTGGAGCAGCGCCTTCTCCGAGACCACCGAGCGGCAGCGGATCCGCAGGCTCGCGCTCCGGCCCTCTCCAGACTCGATCAGCACCGTGCTCACGTCGTGCGGCAGCACCCGGCCGACCACCGACAACAGGCGATCGACGGTCGCGTCCAACGAGTGGGCGTCGTCGGCGCTGCTGCGGCTGACCTCGTAGAGGACGTTGAGCGCCTCGATGCGCTTGTGGAGGCTCTCGAGCAGCCGGTTCTTCTCTTTCTTCAGCTCGACCATCTCGAGCGCGTTCTTCACCGTCATCGACAGGTCGTTCACGTCCCAGGGCTTGGTGACGTAGCGGTAGACCTGCCCTTCGTTGATCGCGGCGATGATGTCGCCCGGGTCGGTGTAGGCGGTGAGGAGGATCGTCGTCACGTCGTGCCCGGCCTCGCGCGCGGCGGCGGCGAGCTGGATCCCAGTCATCTCCGGCATCTTCTGATCGGTGAGCATCAGGTCGACGGTCTGGTGCTCGAGGATCGCCAACGCCTCGGCGCCGGACGACGCGCGGAGCACGTTGAAGCGGCGATCGAAGGTGCGCTGGAGCAGCTCGAGGACGTTCTCCTCGTCATCGACGAAGAGCAGGGTGGCGCGCGGCGACAAAGTGCCGCCAAGTGTACGCCCCGCCTCGGAGGCGACAAACAATCGGGTAGGCGGTGCGACTACACCGCTGTAGCAGCCCTCACTTCGGCGGCGCGTTCGGCGACTGGTTGGGCTTGCCCGTCTTGTCGAGGTTCTCGCCGTTGCTGATCGAGTAGCGCACCAGCTCGCGGAGCACCCGGTTGCGCTTGACGTTGCCGAGCACCTCTTTCAGGTCCTCGTACACCGAAGGATCGTTGATGATCCCGCCCAGCGAGCCCTCGCCGGACTTGATCTTGGTGGTGATCTGCTTGAGCTGGGCGGCGGCGATGCCGAGGTCGCCGAGCATCGTCCGTGCGTCGCCGTAGACCAGCTGGTAGACGGCGCCGTCCTTGGTCGTCTTCGCGTCGTGGATCAGCGCCGAGACCTCGGTGGCCGCGTCGCCGAGGTCGTTGATCGCCTTCGCGATCCGCCGGTCGTAGATCAAGGCGTGGGCGGTGCCGTCGCCGGTCTTGATGTCCTTCAAGATCGACTCCGCCGAGCTGATCGCCCCGTCGAGCCGCCCGGCGGCCTGACTCGCCGAGGCGAGCGTCGCCTTGAGGTCGTCGGAGACCCTCCGGTCGTAGATCAAGGTGTGGGCGGTGCCCTTCCCCGCTTCGATCTCCTCGACGATGCCCCGGGCGCCCTTGATCAGCGCCGAGACGTCCTTGCGGATGTCGGGGCTGGTGTACGCGGCGACGCCCGACTTGAGGTCCCGGGTGATGCCGACGGCGTTGTCGATGATCT
>JAYVRT010000704.1:0-4422 GCA_043776025.1 Archangiaceae bacterium
CGCTCGACGCTGACGAACGCGGGCAGGCTCGAGGTCGCCATCGCCGTCGGATCTTCCGCCCGGGTGCCCGCGCCCGCCTTCCGCGACAGCTGCAGATCGTCGTCGGCCAGCCCGTCTTCGTGCAGGCCGTCGAGCGTCCAGCCATCGAGCTTCGCCTCGACGCGGTGGCTCTTCATCGGCAGCGCCAGCTGCACCGTGTCGCGGGCCGGCAGCGCGCCCTCCATCAGCACCACGTGGTTGCCGGGCGTGACCGCGAGCAGCAGCTGCCCGTCGGCGGTGCGCAGCAGCGCGGACGCCGGCCGGCCGTCGAGGAGCACCTGTTCCGGAACCCACTGCTGGGCGCTGCCGGGCAAAGGCACCGCGGTGTCGGCGGCGGCGTGGAGCTCGAGCTTGAGCTTCAGCTGCTTCCCCGTCGCTTCAAGGAACAGGCGCGGGCTCGAGGCGCAGTCGGGGGTGCAGGTGGGCTTCTCCAGCAGCCGGTTGCGCAGCTCGTTGAGGACTTCGGGGCTCGGCGCGCCGTCGGCCGCGAGCGCACTGCCTGCGAGCAGGACTGCCAGCGCGCCGGCGACCGCCGCGGCCGGCCGGATGAACCTCGGCCAGAAGTTGCCGGGGAAGTTGAGCACCCGCAGCACCAGCGCACAGAGCAGGCCGACGCGGAGGAACGCGAGCAGCAGGTTGAGCCACGGAGGAATCAGCCACAGCGACAGCCGCTGCGCCCGCTGTACCGGGCCGGAGAAGCCGAGCGACACCGAGGTCCAGCTCCAGCGTGGCAAGCCGGGGCCGGTCTGCACCACCGCGCTCTTGTCGTAGTCCTGCACATTGAACGACCGCTGCTTCGCCTTCCCCAGCGGCGTTTTGAACGCCAGCTGCGCCTGGGGTGGCACCGCGGGGGCATCGGCCTCCTTCTTCTCCGACAGCCCGTCGAGGATCGAGCTCTCTTCCTCTCCCGCGCTCGGGGTGGTGACGGCGTTGCTGCGCCAGTTGGCGCTGCTGCTGCGCGAGTACTGCGCTGCGTTCTCCGTCGAGTAGCTGGAGTAGCTGAGTACGCCGCCCATCCGTTGCTCGCGCTCGAGCGCTGGATACAGCCCGTGGCGCACGTGCTGGACCAGAAACGGCAGGGTGATCGGCACCACCAGCACCACCCAGGCCGCGAACCGGTAGACCTTGATCAGAAACTTGAAGCGCCCTTCGGGGAGCAGGCGGCACAGCGCCTCGCCGGCGAGGACGAAGAGCCAGACGTACTGCGGCGCGCCGTCCTCGGGGAAGCAGAGCGTCAGCGTCACCAGCGCCACCGCGCCCCAGCCGGGCCCGAACAGCCGGCCAAAGGCGAGGGCGATGATCAGCACCAGGAACAGCTCGAGCAGGCTCCACTGGTGAACCCAGGTCTCGCGGACCTCGTCGACGCCCGAGGCGTGGAACAGGCGCCAGCCGGGCGGGAGGTTGAGCGTGCCCGAGACCTGATGAAAGTCCGCGTCCCACGACACCGCGGGGATGCGCCCGACGTCGCCCTGGATCCGGCTGTCTGCCTCGAGGTTGAGCAGCCCTTCTCGCAGCTCGACGCCGGCGGGCGCGCCTTCTTTCAGGCGGGTGATGAACTGATCGGAGCCGCTCGCGACCACCCGGCCGAGCTCGGTGCCTGGCTGCATGTCGAGCCGCCACGATCGGTGGAGTGCGCCGGAGATCCGATCGTTGCTGGTGTAGCCCTTGCCGTCGAAGTCGAGCCAGAGCGTGCGCTGGAGGTTGAGCACGTCGGGAGCGGGATCCGAGTCGCCCCGCCGCCGCTCCGTCAGGCGCACCGTCTCGGCGAGCGAGACCGAATAGGCCGGCAGCCGCTTCCACTCGCCCGGCAGCGTCGTCTGCTGGGGGTCGATCGCGTTGACGCCTTCGACCAGCACCTGCCGCAGAAACGGACGCGCGTCGAAGACCCAGATCTCTTCGCCCTCGGTCCACGGGCCATCGGGCGCGGGCCGCCTGAGCGCGGCGACCGGCCCGTCGTGACGGGAGACCAGCTCGACCCACCAACTGCCCGCGCGCACCTGCACCCGTACCCGGCCGTCGGCCTCGACGCGCGCGGGGAGGTTCGAGCTCACCGCCATCGGGAGGAAACCTTCGGGCAGCGCCTTGCCCAGCAGCACCTCGCGACTCTTTCCGGCGACGTTGAGCTCGATGCGGGTGGTCAGCAGCAGCGGGATCTCATCCACCACCTTCCGGTGGACCTTCAGCTCGAAGTGCTCCGTCTCCTCCGAGGGCGCCGCCTCCTTCTGGAGGAAGAGCTGGCCGTTCGCCTCGCGGTTCGGATTCGAGACCGCCTTCCCACGCAGGGTGAGAGCGAGCAGGCCGGTGTCGCGCGGCAGCTCCAGCGCCTCGGGCAGCGTGTCCCAGACGAACTCACCGGTGACGGTGTGCTCCCCGGGAGCCAGCAGCACCGACGGGACGCCCTCGTGCGGGGCGACCACCGCGTCCCGGCCGTCGACCCTCACGGTCTGCGGCCAGCGCTTGGCGTCTCCGGGCAGGGGCGCCCAGCCTTCGGAGAAGACCTTGAACAGCTGGGTGAAGCGGCCACCCTTGTTGTCCAGCGACAGCGTCAGCCGCCCGGGCCAGGTGCACAGCCGCTGCTCCCCGCCATGGACGAAGGGACACAGCTGCTGCTGCTGGCCGTGGAGCACCCACTTCGTCCAGGGACGCAGCGACTCCGGCAGCTCCTCGGGCCGGGGCGGGGCGGCGAAGGCGGCGGACGTCAACAGCCCGCAGAGCAGTGCAGCAGAGGGCAAGCGCATGTGTGGAATCTCCCCAACGGCGGACAGTAGGCGGTTGAAACCGGGGGCGCAGCCACGATGTTCCCCCGCCAGGGGAACCGGGTGGGCCCGCTCGGCGTCGTACGTGCCGGCAGACGGAGGAGTCCTCAAAGATGACGCGCTTGCTCGCAGTGATGGCGTTGACGGCAGCCGGGACCGCGGCGGCGGATCCGGGCGCATCGGTGTCGCTCACCGGCTTCCCCTTCGTCCGGCAGAAGCCCGACTTCTGCGGCGAGGCCGACGTCGCGATGGCGATGCAGCGGCTGGGACACAAGGTCGATCAGGACCAGGTCTTCGCCCTCACCGGCGTGAGTCCGGAGAAGGGCCGCGGCGCGTACACCAACGAACTGGCCGCGGCGCTGCGGGCGCTCGGGGTCGAGCCGGGCAGGGTGTGGAACCACGTCCAGGCGAAGACCGCGCCGGCGCAGCTCGACGCCCAGTGGCGGGCGCTGCACGCGGATCTGGTGAAGGGCCAGCCGAGCATCGTCTGCATGCACTACTCGGACGAGCCGAAGACCACCGAGCACTTCCGGCTCGTCACCGGCTACGACGCGAGCACCGACGAGGTCATCTACCAGGAGCCGGCCGAGGACAACGGCGCCAACCGGCGGATGAAGCGGCCGCTGTTCCTCAAGCTGTGGACGTTCAAGCCCAGCGCCGAGCAGTGGACGTTGATCCGCTTCGCGCTCCCGCCGCCCACGGGCGCGCCGAAGCTCTCCGCCGAAGGAAGCCCGACCCAGGCCGAGGTGGTGCAGCACGTGATCACCCTCAACGAGACCTTGCCGAAGGGGATGACCGTGGTCTGGGAGAAGCCCTTCCTCGTCATCGGCAACGAGAGCGAGCCACAGGTCAAGGACCGGGCGAAGAACATCGTGCGCTGGACGCGCGATCTGTTGCTCAAGGACTTCTTCGACGAGTCGCCGACGAAGCTGCAGGAGGTGTGGATCCTCAAGGACAAGGCGACCTACGAGAAGTACTCGAAGGAGCTGTTCGCCACCCAACCCGAGACGCCTTACGGCTACTACCTGTCGGGGCGCCGGGCGCTGGTGATGAACATCAAGCCCGGCTACGGCACGCTGACGCACGAGCTGGTCCACCCGTTCATGGATCACGCGTGGGAACAGACCCCGGCGTGGCTCAACGAGGGGCTCGCCTCGCTGTTCGAGCGGCCCGCGGAGCGAAACGGCCACCTCACCGGGAAGGTGAACTGGCGGCTGCCGGGCCTGCTCGAGGGGCTCAAGCGCAAAGACGTGCCCAGCTTCAAGACGCTGACTCATTACACGCCCAACGAGTTCTACGCGGACGACACCGGGGTCCACTACGCAGAGGCGCGCTACCTCTGCTACTGGCTTCAGGAGAAGGGGCTGCTGTCGAAGTACGTGCGCCGCGCCCAGGTCCTCAAGGACCAGGACGGGGCAGGGTGGCAGGCGCTGGGCGAGGTGCTCGGCGGCGACCCCGAGGCGTTCCGGCCCGAGTGGGAGAAGTTCGTCACCGGCCTGACCAACGGCGCGTAGCCACGCGTCCCGTGGCCGGGCTGCCGCGGGAGGTCCCCACGGGAGACGGCCAGGCGGTCGAATCGCGGGGGTGAGCGGTCGGGGCGGCGCGCACGGGCGTTGCACAATCGAGC
>JAYVRT010000705.1:0-4413 GCA_043776025.1 Archangiaceae bacterium
CTCGTGGGGAAAGTTCACCCTGTGCCTGCTGGGCCTGTACGACTGGCGCGGCCTTCACCCGGTGCTGCCCGAGCTGTGGCTGTTGCCGAAGCAGGCCCCGATGCACCCCGGCCGGCTGTGGTGTCACTGCCGGCAGGTCTACCTCCCGATGGCGTGGCTCTACGGAAATCGCTCGATGGGGACGGTGGACGGCTTCACCCGCGCGCTGCGCGACGAGCTCTACGGCCCGGGCGCGTACGAGAAGATCGAATGGGAGAAGCAGCGCGACACGGTGAGCGCGGCCGACGACTACCGGCCGAAGACGCGCGCGCTGGCGGCGGTCAACTTCTCCCAGGACCAATACGAGCGGCTGCCCTTCAAGCCGCTGCGCAAGCGCGCCCTCGACGAGTGCCTCAAGCACATCCGCTACGAGGACCAGGTCACCAACGACCTCGACATCGGCCCGGTGAACGCGGTGCTCAACACCGTGGTCCACCACTTCCGCGGGGTGGAAGGCGCCGCCGACTTCCGCCGGGGCTTCGCCGCGCTCGACGTCTACCTCTGGGACGGCCACGACGGGATGAAGATGCAGGGCTACAACAACAGCGAGCTGTGGGACCTCGCGTTCGCGCTCCAGGCGGTGCTGGCGGCGCCTCAGAAGCTGCGCGCGGCCCAGGCCCCGATGGTCCAGCGCGCCTACGGCTACCTGCGCGACAACCAGATCCTCGAGGACGTGGCCCAGGCCGAGGCGCACTACCGCCACGCGTCGAAGGGCGGCTGGCCGTTCTCCAACCGGGCGCACGGCTGGCCGATCACCGACTGCACCAGCGAGGGGCTCAAGTGCGCGCTTGCGCTCGAGGGCCAGTATCCGGACGCGGAGATTCCGCTGCCGCTGCTGCGCGACTCGGTGCGGCTGCTGTTGTCCTGGCAGAACGACGACGGCGGCTGGTCGACCTACGAGAAGAAGCGCGCCGGCGGTTGGCTCGAGGAGCTCAACCCGTCGCAGGTGTTCGGCGACATCATGGTCGACTACTCGCACGTCGAGTGCACCAGCGCCTGCCTGCAGGGGCTGATCCGCGCGCGGGCCCGCTTCCCCGGCGAGTTCGACGAGCAGATCGACCCAGCGGTCGCGCGGGGGGTGATGTTCCTCAAGCAGCAGCAGCGCGCCGACGGCAGCTTCGAGGGCGCCTGGGCGGTGTGCTTCACCTACGGCACCTGGTTTGGTGTCAGCGGCCTGCGGGCCGCGGGAGTGCCCTCGTCAGATCGCGCGGTGCGCTCGGCCTGCGAGTTCCTCCTCTCGAAGCAGAAGGACGACGGCAGCTGGGGCGAGGCGGGCGACAGCTGCCGCGAGCGCAACTACCTGCAGCATGAGAAGGGCCAGGTGGTGCAGACCGCGTGGGCGATGCTGGCGTTGATTCGCGGCGAGTGCCGCCACCCCGAGGCGCTGGGCAAGGCGGCCGGGTTCCTCGTCTCCCGGCAGGAACGCGACGGCAGCTGGGCGCGTGAGTCGCTGGTCGGCGTCTTCAACCGCACGACGCTGATCAACTACGACAACTACCGGCACTACTTTCCACTCTGGGCGCTGGCGGAGTGGACCGCCGCCGGCCGGTAGAGCTCAACCCCACCGGTTAGACGCGGCGGAAGAACGGCCACGCCAGCTCCTGCCACAGCGATCGAGCGCCCGCCCCCGCGACTCCCGGGACGACCGGCTCGCGCGGCGCCCGGCAGAAGGACCGAAAGAGGCGGTCCCACACCACGGTGTGACAGCCGAAGTTGGTGTTGCTCTCGGCGAGCACCGACGAGTGGTGCGCGGCGTGGGTCTGCGGAAAGTTGAGGACCCAGCCAAGGACCCGGTCGGAGGCCTGCACGTTCGCGTGCGCGAGGATTCCGAGGATTCCCCCGAAGTAAGTCGCGGCGGCGATCTCTTCCGCGCCGGCGCCGAGGACGAGCATCGGCACCAGGCGCCCGACGAAGAAGTACACCGAGTCCACCGGATGCGTCCGCACCGACTTCAGCCCGTTGAGCTCGGTGGCGAAGTGGTGGGTGCTGTGGAACTGCCACAGCAGCGGTGAACGGTGCGCCGCGCGGTGCAGCCAATAGGAGAAGAACTCGACGGCGAAGAACGCCAGCGCCCCGCGCGCGACGAAGGGGGCCGTCGTGGGCCAGAGACTCAGGCAGCCCCAGGCTGCTCCGGCGGCTCGCACCTGCGGCTCGACCCAGGCGATCAGCAGCGCGGTGAGTTGGGTGACGCCGAAGAGGTAGACGCCGTCGCGGCCGAGCCGGCGAAGGCCCGTCCACCCGTCACCGAGCAGGTGGGCGTTCCACCGTGGTTCGCGCGGGAAGACCTGTTCGGCGAGCCAGATGAAGAGCATTGCCAGCAGCAGGCACAGCGCCATCGCGCCCGGTCGCCGCTCGAGGGGGGCGAGCCAGGGGAGCAGCGCGAAGGCGAGCAGGCTGGGGACGAAGAGGACACGGAACAGGCCCACGCCCAGGGCCCCGGCGCGGGGAGGTGCGCGGGACGCCTCGAGCAGCGCGATCACCGGGTCTGGAGGAGGCGCGGCCAACGCCCGAGCATAGGCGCAGTTTCAGGCCGCGGCGCGGTGGAGCACCTGGTCCGCCCAGCGGGCGAAGGCCTCCGCGGGCAGCATCCCTGCTTGTCGCGAGACCTCGTGCCCACCGTCGAAGGCGAAGAAAGCAGGGATGCCTTGCACGCCAAACTGGCGCATCAGCTCGGGCGCCTTGTCGCTGTTCACCTTCAGCACCAGCACCTTCCCGGCGCGGGCGCGGGCGAAGTGATCGACGATCGGCGCCGCGGCGCGGCACGGGCCGCACCACGGGGCCCAGAAGTCAGCCACCACGGGAATCGGAGCGCTCGCGACCGCGCGGGAGAACGCCTCGGCGGTCACGTCTTGCGGCGCGCCCGACAGGTCGAGCTTCGCCTTGCACTTGCCGCACACCGCCGTGCCGGCCGGGTGATCCGCCCGCACCCGGTTGAAGGCGCCACACTCTGAGCATCGGAACATGCCTCCAGTGGTAACGCAGGATCCGCCGCTGTCCAGCGTTCCCAGGTGATGGATCGCAGTGGCTGGGCTGTGGGCGCACAGAGCGGTCAGGCCGGGCGCCTGCTAAAAATGGGTAAATGCACTTGCTGCTGCTCGCCTCCGACGCCGACGCCGCGTACGCCTTTGGTGCGCGGGACATCGCCGGGCTGGTCTTCATCGGGGTGGCGATCCTCGCGATCTGGCTCGGCTTCCTCCACCTGCAGGGGCTGAGCGAGAAGGAAGCCAAGACTGCGCCGGTCGAGCCGCCCGAGCCGCCGGGGTAGCGTCAGACCTTCTTCACGAACTCGGACTTGAGCGCCATCGCGCCGAAGCCCTCGATGCGGCAGTCGATGTCGTGGTCGCCCTCGACGAGGCGGATGTTCTTCACCCGGGTCCCCGCCTTGAGCGCCGTCGCCGCGCCCTTCACCTTCAGGTCTTTGATCACCGTCACTGAGTCTCCGTCCTTCAAGACGTTGCCGACTGAGTCCTTGATCACCCGCGGGCCGTCTTCCGGCGCGCTGGACGTTGCGGCGGCGGTCGGCGACCACTCGTGGGCGCACTCCGGGCAAACGAGCAACCCGCTGGGGTCTTCGTAGGAGTACTCGCAGCTGCACTTCGGGCAGGGCGGCAGCGCGCTCACGCTAGCGGGAGATCGCCGGCCGCAGCAGGTAGAAGCCTTCCTCGCCGGTGAAGCTGCCCAGCGACTCCTGTTTGATCCGCGCCTGGTCGGACGAAGCCGCGGCGCACTCGACGGTACCGTTCTTCGCGTAGTCGTTGCCGACCACGATGCGGGTGTGACCGCCGTCGGCTTTCTCGTTGCCCTGGTGGTTGACGATGATGATGTCTCCGGGCCGGGCGATCTTCAGCAGCGCGTCGATCTTCGCCTGCGCGGTCTCGGGGCTGCCTTCTTTGCCCGGCCACACTTCGCCGAGCTTAATCAGCGGCGCGTTGGCTCCCCTGGCGTAGTTGGGGATCTCGATCGCGATCGGGTAGTTGCCCCCGGGGTAGTGCGCGGGCTGGGCGCCGCCAGCGTAGAGCGAGTCCATGCCGAAGAGGTTGCACTTCCAGCGATCCTTCACGCCCAGCGCCGTGACCCCCGGCTGCGTGTTGCCGGGCGCGTTGGGGTTCGGGCTCTTCCAGGTGCCGGGCACGCCGTAGTCCGCGGCCCGGGTGGCGATCAGATCTCTTGCGGCCTGGGCGATGCGATCGCCGTTGGGCACGGGGAGCGCCGCGCCGATGACGCCGCCGACGTCGGGCGGAGCGTTGGTCATCATCAGCTCTTCCATCTTCAGCGCCGTCAGCTGATCAATCGCGCCGGTCGCCGGCAATCCGTTGGCCGTCTGGAACGCGGTGACGGCGCGCGTGGTCTCTGGCCCGAAGCCGCCATCGGCGC
>JAYVRT010000706.1:0-16030 GCA_043776025.1 Archangiaceae bacterium
TGACCGCGGCGCACAACGTGTCCGCGACGTTCATCACCACCCGGCTGTTGACGATCACCGCTGTTGCCGGCGGCGGAACCGTGACGAGCAGTCCGGCAGGGATCAACTGTACGGAGCTCGGCGGGACTTGCACCGCGCGTTTCAATGACGGCACCGTGGTCAACCTGACCCAGGTGCCCACGGCGGGCTGGGTGTTCGACGTCTGGGACGGCGACTGCACCGGTGCGGGCGCTTGCAGCGTCACGATGACCGCGGACCACTTCGTCGGCGCCAACTTCCTCGGCCCGTTCGATTTCTCGCTTGGAGTCACACTGCCGAACAATGGGATCTCGGTCCTCCAGGGGGAGTCCCGCAGCTTTCCGGTTTCCGTCACACTCACGTACGGCTCGGCGCTCCCCGTCGGCCTGTCGTTGACCGGACTGCCCACCGGGGTCACCGCGGGCTTTGCTCCTTCAACGGTCACGCCGAACGGAGTCTCGATCCTGACGCTCACCGCTTCGGCCGGGGCGACGTTGGGCCCAGCGACGATCACCATCAGCGGGGTCAACGGATCCAGGACCCGCACCCGGGACTTCGAGCTCAACGTGGCCAGCCCGCGTGTGCTCACGGCGCCGTACGGACTTGCGATCGAGGCCGGTGGGGCCACCGCGCTGTTGACCGACAACGGAATTGGAAACGCCGGCGGGTGGCATCGCCTGGTGCGCATCGACACCGGCACCCGCATTGTCCTCAAGACGATCGCCGAGAACGCCACCACGCTCCGCCGGTTGGTGATCGAATCCGGAGCGACCAGCGCGCTCGTGGCGAGCGACACCGGCCTGCTGCGAATCACCCTCGCGACCGGGGCGGTGACCGCGATTACTACCCCCAACGCCACCGGTATCGTCGAGGGGATCTCGATCGAAGCCGGCGGAGCCACCGCCGTCATCACCGACTGCGGCCCGGGCGGGAACTGCAACGCGGGCCGTGTCGATCGGATCAACCTCTCGACCGGGTCGATCACCACGCTCACCACCGTCGGCCTTCAGTTTCCTCAAGGGATCGCCGTCGAGCCCTCGGGGACGACCGCGGTGCTGGCTGAACAAAGCTCAGGCCGCCTGCTCCGAGTCAACCTGTCGAGTGGCACCTTGCTGCCGTTGACCACCGGGTTCACCCTGCCCCGCGCCGTGACGCTCGAGGCCGGCGGCACGAGCGTGCTCGTCACTCACATCTACGGAGCCATCGTTCGGGTGAACCTGGCAACCGGGGTCGGCACCGATCTCGAGAGCCCCTCGGAGGTGGACGTTCAAGGCGTCCCCAGCCTGGCGATCGAAGCCGGTGGCAGCCGGGCGCTGATCGTTCACCAGTACGTCGGAGGCCGCCTCACGCGGATCCCCCTCAACTTCTGGGCGCGTTCCCTCCAGCCGGCGTACCAATCGCTCGAGGTGCTCTACAGCAGCTACGGGGTCGCGATCGAGCCGGGAGGCGCCACCGCGCTGGTGACGGACTGCGGCAGCGCTGCGTGCGGGCTGAACACGGGAAGAGTCGTGCGCGTCAACCTCTCCACCGGGATCGTCACCCCGATCGCAACTGGGCTGGGGAGGCTGCGCGCCATCGCGATCGAGCCCGGGGGAACGAGCGCTTTGTTCGTCGATGACACAGGCGGCGCCGGTCTGCTGCAGCGAGTCGTCCTCGCCAGTGGAGTGGTGACGACGATCGCCACCGGCCTCCAGCCATACGATGTCGCCCCGGAAGCGAACGGGACGAGCGCCCTCGTGATGACCAACGTCGTCGGGGGCTCATCGATCGCTCGGATCAACCTTGCCACCGGAACCAAGACCACGCTCGTCAGTTTCACCGGCTGTTTCCAGGCCCTGGGATTGGCGATCGAAGCCGGCGGCGGAACTGTGCTGGTGACGAGCACTTCGCTGTCCAGTTGCCCGAACGTGCTCGGGCTCGCGCGGGTCGACCTGGGGACGGGGGTCATCACTCCGATCTCGATCGGAATGCAAAGGCCGGTGGGGGTGGCGATCGAAGCAGGCGGAGCCACCGCGCTGGTCACCGACACCGGCGGTTCTTCTGGCTACTCCCGTCTGCTGCGCGTCGATCTGGCCACGGGTGTCTTCAGCGTCGTCGGCCCACAGTTGGGTGCCACCACGCTCAACGGGGGTGGTTACGGAAACACCGGATTCCTGAAGCTCGAAGCCGGCGGCGCCGCGCTCGTCGCCACCAGCTATGGACAACTGCTCAGAGTCACGGCCGCTCCTGTGGTCGCGACCTCGGTCGCCCGTGCGCTCGATGATCCCAAAGGGTTCGCGATCAACTCCGCGGGCGCGTTCCTGCTCGACTGCGGAGGGCTCGGCGACTGCGCCGTGAACGGCCGCCTCTCGTCGGTGAACTTGACCACCGGCGCGGTCACTCCGATCGTCGCCAGCCTCAACACCCCGAATGGAATCGCCCTGGAAGCGGGCAACAGCACCGCCCTGCTCACCACCTGCGGCCCCAGCAATCAAGACTGCGCGAGCGCCGGCCGGGTGCTGCGGGTGACGCTCGCGACCGGCGCCCTGGCGCTGGTGGGCGGGGGACTCAACCATCCCGATGGAATCGCGATCGAGGCCGGCGGCACGACCGCGCTCGTCGCCGAGCGAGGCAGTGGCAGCCTGCTGCGCCTGGACCTCGCAGCGGGCACGAGCACGATCGTCGCCCCCTCGTTGGGTGGCGTCCGCGGAGTGGTGATCGAGGCGGGTGGCTCGACGGCGCTGGTGGTCGCCAACAACGCGCTGATCCGCGTCAACCTGCTGGCGAGCGGCGCGACCAGCGTCGTGGCCTCGGTCTTGATCGAGCGCTTCGTGGTGGAAGCCGGTGGCGCGACGGCGCTCGCCGTCTGGTCCGCTGGGCAGCTTGGCCGGGTGAATCTGACGACCGGCGCGGTGACCATGCTCGCGATGCCGTTCTTCGACAAAGCCCACTCGCTGGCCTTCGACTCGACCGGGGCCAACCTCTACTACACAGACAACGTGGGCAACTCATTGGCGGGGTACCCCTCGACGTCCGGCACCTTGTTCCGGATCGCCGCGCCGTAGTGCCTTGCGGGTTCTCGACGCCCAGCGGCGAGCCTCACCCTATCCCTTCCGTCCTCATCGTCTCCGTCATCGACGCGTTGTGCGGAGACAACGGCGCGGTGCGCCTCAACATCGCTGCGGCGTTCTTTGCCCCGTTGCCGTCACCCAGGAGCATCGCGTTGTCCCACTTGGTGAGCAACAGATGCTCTGCAACCGTCGGCCGGTACCCCGTCTTTTCCGCTGGCATGCGGGCGTTGGCTGCGCCCGCGTTGCTGAGCGCCTGGTAGGCGGCTTCGAAGTTCGACCGAACAACACGACCGGGGGGCGAATTGAGCTTCTGTTGCTCGCTGGGAGACACGACCGGAAGACGACGGAGCTCAGCCTCGATCTGCGGCCGCGGCACGGTTCCACTCTGAATCGCCCCGACGAGGTCGCGAATCGCGGCTGCCCGGCGGGTGCTCTGCGGGAGCGCGGCCGCCGCGGCGGCCGCGACCCATGGCGGGCCTCCGACCCTCGGCTTCGCCCGCCACCCCAAAGGGGCGCTCCGCGCGGACGGAGGAGCAGGCTGGGCCGCCTGCCGGGCTGCCGTGGGCGTTTTTCGGGCGATGGTTTGCGGGCTCTGCGTGCGGACGATGGGCACTGAGGTCTCCTCGGGGTTGAGTGTGGCGATTATCGGCGCTTGGGTAGGACTCCTGCTAGGCCAGTTGGCGAAATTTCCGGTGCGACCGGTCGGCGCGCGTCATCGAGAGCCACGGCGAGCGCCTCGACGGCCGTCTGAAGCCCGGCCTCGTCCAGCTCGGTGAACCCCAGCCGCAGGAAGGGCCGAGCCACTCCGTCGTGCGCGAAGTGCCTCGCGGCGCGAACAAGGACGCCACGGTCCAGCGCGCACTTGACCCACCGCTCGAGGTCGATGTCGGAAGCGCACTCCACCCAAAGGGCAGGGCCCGCCGATGGCACTTCGAACCGGACAGCACCCAGAAGCCGGCGACGCAGCAGCTCTGCCAGGCAATCGCGGCGCTGGCGATAGGCACGCACGGTCCGACGAACCCCTCGGCGGTAGTCGCCGTCTTCGATCAGGTCGGCAGCCGCGAACTGCCAGGCGAAGCGGTCTTCGCGTGACTCTCCTTCTTGCTGCGACGCCGACAACGCATGGATGAAGTCGGGAGCAGCCGCGACGTACGCCAGCTGAACCTCGGGCGCGAGCACGTGGGTCAGCGAGCCGATGTAGATGACCTGGCCCCTGTCGTCCTCCGCAGCCAACGGACGCGGGGGATGGAGTCCATACTGAAGCTCACGCACGTGGTCGAACTCGATGACCGCCAATCGCGAGCGGTGTGCAACCTCCATCAGGGAGCGCCGCACCCCGGCCTCGGTCTCAACGGTGGTCGGGTACTGGCAGTGCGGAGTCACCCACACCGCCCGAAGCAGCGGCGAACGCGCAGCCCGCTCGAGGTAATTCAGCTCGACGGGAACGATGCGGGCCCCGAGCCGACCCACAATCTGGCGCAGCGCCGGGTGACCCAGCGCCTCCGCCGCCACCTCGTCACCGACCGTGAGCAGGGTCCGAAGGACGTGGGTCGCGGCGTCCGTGCCTCGACTGAACACCATCAACTGATCGGCTGTCACCGCCATCCCTCGCTCTTCCCTAAGCAGAGTCGCCAGCGCGCGGCGAAGCCGTTCACTTCCCTGAGGAGAGTCGGACCACCCAGGTCGTGCGCGCCGGCGTTGAGCGCGGCGATACGCGCGGGCCACTTCGGGGATCGGCATCAGTCGAACATCCGGAGAGCCGCTGAGGCACAGCTTCCCGTCGCGCCAAACCCTTGCAGCAACGGACGCGGCGGCGAAGCCAAAGCCCGCGCGCGTGGCCAACGCGTCAGGGATCAGGTTGGGCGCCAGTGAGATGCGGCTTCCACTGCTCGGAGTTCTGACCAGCCAGCCTTGTTGTTGCAGCGCGTTGAAGGCGGCTTCGACGGTCGCCCGATGAACCGACAGCTGTTGTGCGAGCGTCCGGCTTCCGGGCAACTGCTGGCCGCGCACGAGCAGTCCCGCCTGAATCTGGGCCAGGATCGCCCCAGAGATTCGTTGAAACAGTGGCTGCTTCCCTGTGGGAATGCTCAATGAGAGAGGGCGACGCATTTTGTAAGGTTGACCCCACGCGCGGTCGATTGCGCAGTCACCCGAGGCCCATTGCTGCACGGCGCCCCCAACCCCCCGCCACCCCACGGGACCTGCGCCCCGGGAAATCCGAGGATCGTTTGGGTTGCGTCTGCTCGGGCATGGAACCCGAGTGCGGTACCCTCCGGCGGGTCGACCAGCCAGCAATCCGGCCCCTTGCGAAATCGATGACCGGACCAGCCCGCGCGCTTTTCCGGATCTGGAATCCGAACTACCTTGAAGAGCACAATGTCTGTCAACCGAGCGCCGCGTTCCGCCCCCATCCAACCCGCTCGCCCGAGCCGCCCGGTGTCGACTCCTGCGCCGCCGCGGACCCCTCTGCCAGTGTCAGGCGCGGCGGGTTGGGGGCCGAAAGCAGGAGTGTGCTCCCCGCTCGCAGTGACGATGCCGCACGACGTGAACCGCTACGACGCCAACACGGCCAGGGGCGCGGCCGAGCTTTCGAAGCTGGTGTATGGACCGCCGGCAGACGTTCTGGCGCGACTCAAAGCTGCCGGTTACTCGAACCCTGAATTCATCGCCGACCCGATGACTGGCACAGAGGTGGTTGTGGCGTCTCGCAATGACGCCATCGTCGTGGCCTTTCGGGGCACCGAAGTCGACGGCAGCGCGACGACCACCAAGCTGGGCGGAGCGGTCCACTCGCTCAAGGACATCGTGACCGATCTTTCGGGCGGCGCGGGCCTCGCCAGCGCCCCGCGGTTCGGTGGGCACATGCACACCGGCTTCATGAAGGCCTACGGCGGGGTCGATCAGCGTCTGCAGGAAGCGCTCAGGCGCGCGCAGCAAGGTGATCCGAACAAGCCGATTCTATTCACGGGTCACTCGCTGGGCGGTGCGCTGGCGCAGATCGCGGCCACAGACGCGAGGGAGCAGAGGTTCAACGTGGCTGCGGTCTACACGTTCGGCCAGCCGCGCGTCGGTGACCGCGCGTTCAGCGCCCACTACAAAGAACTCGGGCTCAGCTCGAAGACCTACCGACACGTCAACCAGGGTGACCCGGTGCCGCGGCTGCCGAAGATCAAGCTCGACACGGCGCTCGGCAACATCGTGCGCCGCATCAAGGGCGAAGACGCTAATCGCTTCCGCCATGGCGGGAACGCAGTGTACTTCGACGAGAACAAGGTTCGTTCGCTGAACCCGAGCGACACCAAGCTTGACCAGCTCACCACGGGAGACATCGTCAGCCGAAAGGGCGTGGGGCAGGCTTACGCCAACGCCGGCCACCACTCGATGGACGAGTACCTTCAGATGGTAAACGCCAATTGAGCTGCGCCAGGGGGGGCATGCCAGCGCAGGCGGGCGCGTGGGTGCTCGCCTCTGGTCGGTGAACCTAGCCACCGCCGCGGTCATGCCGCTCGTCACCAACCTCAACACCCAGAATCGGATCGCCGTCGCAGCGGGGAAGAACCGCCTGCGCCGTAGTGCTCACTTGAGGTCGTGGCTGACGCGCCCGCCGGTGAGTGCGTTCAACTGCGTCTGGAGCTCGTCCTGGTAGTGGCGCTCGAGGTCGTCGACGAGGTCGGACTCGCTGAAGCCGCCGCCGACATCCAGCTTCGGGCCGACCTTGAGGCCGACGCCGAGCCCGCCGCGCGTGACGATTGTCGGTGAGCTCTCGAATGAAATCGCCCCTTCGCAAAGCCCTTTGCCTGCATCGAGGTCGACGAGCGCGACGGTGCCTTCAAAGAACCCTTTGGCCCAGCTGTCGCCCTTCAACTTCTTCGGCAGCACGCGGCGCTTGGAGACGACGACGATGAGGTGGTTGCTCAACGCCTCGCGCGCCTCGGTCGCGGACTTCGCGCGGTCGGCGAGCTTCGTCTCGAGCGGGCGTCCGTTGAACACCGGGCTGCTCAGGAAGCCCCACGCCTCGTCGGGCGCTTTGCCCAACCGCTCGGCGTCGAGCACGGGCACCGTCTCCTGGGCCAGGTTCGCGCACTTCGCGGCTCCCTCGGTCTCGAGCGCGTGACGCACCTGCGCGAGCCGCGCCTCGTAGAGCTCGAGGGCGACCCGGTCGAGCGCGTCGGCGTTTGCGGCGCGGAGCCCTTCCTCGAACGCGTCCTGACCGGCGTCGATCGCATCGGGGTCGACGAGCGAATCGGGGCACTTGCCGGCGGGCATCGCGCCGAGGACGAGCCAGCGGTTCTTGCGCGCGAAGCAGACGTTGTAGGTGTGCACGGTGACGCGCTCGGTGACCTTGACGGTGTCGAGCTCGGCGCGACCGCCTCCGGCCACGAGCGGTCCACCGCACTCGACCTTCACCTGACTGGTGGCCTTGTGCTTCACGAGGTACGCCTCGGCGAGGGCGCACGCGGCAGTGGTGTCAAGCAGCTCGGCCGACCTGCCTTTCTCGGCGCGCTCCAACGCCTGGTCCGACTGCGCGTCCCGCTGTGCGAAGTCGTGCTTCATCCAGCCGTAGATGCCGATCGCATCGACCAACGACAGCGCACCCATCGCGATCGCCGCGATTGGGCCGAGTGTCGATTGGCCCGAGGCTTTCGCGGCACGCAAGGCCGCGTACCCGAGGACCGCGCCAATGATGCCGATGGGGAAGCAGCAACTGATGAGCGACAGGCCGGAGAGGAAGACCGGCAGCCTGGGGGTCTTCGCGGGCGGGTTCATGGCCCGCGAGACTAGCCGCCGGACTCTCGGATCAAACGTGCGCTTCGGATCTTCCGCAACCGCATTGACGGCGGACCCTCGGCCTGGCCGGAGCCTTCTTCATCGAACAATCCACCGGCGCCTGCCTGACGATGAGTCTCGTCGTGCCTTCAGTTGAGTTGAGGGCGCCCGCGCTGCGGCGGCAGGCGCAGTGCGTGGTATGTCTCGGCGCTGCATCGGCCGGAGATCGCTGGAGGCAGTCGTGCTCGTGTTTCAGAGGCTGGCGCTGGTCGCGGGGCTGCTCAGTCTTACCGCGTGTGGGCGAAGCGAGGTCTTCCACTCGGACACCCCGGCGAAGACCGACGTCAAACCACTCTGCGCCCCGACCGAGCCGGGGCTGACTCGCAACACCACCTCGAACGGCGCGCCGATTCGGTGGGAGGCGGGCACCTGCATCGCGGTCACCTACGAGCCGAAACTCGAGGCCGACGCGCGGGCGCTGGAGCTGGCCCTCGAGGCCTGGACGGCGCCCAACTGCACCTCGCTGTGCTTCAGCCCCCCGCAGCCCGCGAAGGCCGGCGAGGATCCGACCTACCGGCTTCATCTGCGAGCCGCGGGTCCCACCGAGACTCCGCCCAGCACAAACATCCTGGTCTCGACCACGTACGACGACAAGAGCGGAGCCGTCGCTGGGGCCGACCTCGTGCTCACGCCCGGCGTTCACCCATCGCACGGAGACTGGCTGACCGAAGTCGGCCTCGCAATCGGCTTCAGGCGAGCGCCCGCCGAAGTCGACTCGGCGCTCGCCTCGGTCGCCAGCGGGTCGGGCCGAACCGCGCTCAGCACACTGGATCTTCAGAGCGTCTGCGCCAGCTACCCGGCCTGCCGTTAGACACGGGGTTTGGCTCAGCTCGGCGGGGTCGCCGGCTTCTCGGGGCCGAACGCGCTGCTCAGCGGACGTCGATGGCTCCGCAGCTTCGGCTCCAGACCTCATTCAACTTTTCACCGTCGAGCGTCTCGAAGCGGCTGAAGTTGGCCTCGAGACGGCCAGGCTTGCCCGAGGGCGACAGCGCCTTCCACGGCACCTTCAGCTCGACGGCGGGTGTCGCGCGAGCGCCTCACCGAGGGGTGATCGATTTGGGGCCGGCGCGAATACAGGAGCGGCATGTACAAGCTCCGATGCATGTTCTTCGCAGTGTCGCTGGGATTCTTGACGCGCTGCGGTCAGGGCCTCGACCCGACCGACTTTGGGGCGCAGCAAGGCGATCAGCAGGGCGCGCAGCAGTCAGCGCAGGCGTTGCCGTTGTCCGCCCCGCAACCCGCGAACAACCCGACCTCGATCGCGAAGGTCGGCCTGGGCCGGTTGCTCTTCTGGGACCCGATTCTTTCGGGCAACCGCGACGTCGCCTGCGCCACTTGTCACCATCCGAAGTTCGCTTACGCCGACGGTCGCACGCTCTCGGTCGGCGTCGGCGGCACGGGCCTCGGCCCGATTCGCGCGGTCGCTCCCGCGGCGCCCCACCGCACCACGCGAAACTCGATGACGGTGCTCGACGCGGCCTTCAACGGCATCGGGCAAGCGAACACCCCCATCGACCCACTGCTGGCGCCGATGTTCTGGGACGGCCGCGCCCACTCGCTCGAGCAGCAGGCGCGCGGGCCCATCACGGCGCTCGACGAGATGCGCGGGCCGCAATTCTCGGCGACGGAGATCTTCCCCGAGGTTGCCAACCGCGTCGCCGCGATTCCTGAATACGCGACGCGCTTCGCCGACGTGTTTCCGACGGTCGCGATTTCGGAAGAGACGATCACCGAAGCCATCGCCACCTTCGAGCGAACGCTGATCGATTCGAACAGCTCATATGACCGCTTCGTCAGCGGAGACTCGAGCGCGATGAGCGCCTCGGCCCAGCGCGGAATGCAGGTGTTCAATCGCAACGGCTGCGCGAACTGCCACGCCGGCCCGCTGTTCTCCGACTTCAAGCTGCACCAGCTCGGGGTTCAGGACTTGCCGGGCGCGACGCACGACGTCGGCAACGGTCAGGGCCTCTTCCGCACCGCCTCGCTGCGCAACGTCGCTCGAACCGCGCCGTACATGCACAACGGCGTGCTGCCCGACTTCGATGCCGTCTTCCGCTTCTACGACAACATCAACCGCCGCCTCGACCCGCAGCTCGACAACCTGCGAGCACCCGAACGGCAGGACGCGACCGATGTGAAGGCGTTTCTCGGGGCGATCAGCGACGGCACGTTTGATCAGACCGTGCCCACCTCTGTTCCCAGCGGACTCGTGCCGGCGGGAACGCGGTAGGGGGGGGGGTCCGCGATGGGCGGGTCGCGAGACACCCGATGGATTCTGCCGGCTCTCGAACACCGTCCCCCGAGCCGCGAAGGTCTGCTTGGCGCGCGGGTCGCTCGAATCACCGACGCCAACTTCACGGCCCTCGAACGTGAGGTCGCTGCCACCCGGGCACGCGCGAGGTCAGCGCCATCCGCAACCTCGAGCTGCCAGGCGACAAGGTCTTGAACTGCAGGTCCTTCGCCGCTACTCGATCACCACCAGCTTGCTCCCGTTCTCCACCGTGGTCCCTTCGACGGCGGTGACCTCGAGGACCTTGCCGGCCTTCGGCGCCTTGAGCTCGTTCTCCATCTTCATCGCCTCGACGACGACGACACTCTGCCCTTCGGTGACGGCGTCGCCCACCTTGACGAACACCTTCACGATCTTTCCCGGCATCGGCGAGTTCACTGTCTGTCGGCCTTCGACGGTGAAGATCGCCGTCGCCTCCCGCATCCGGGCGCGGCGCTCGTCGACGATGTCCACGGTGGTCAGCTGCCCTTTGAGCAGCACCGCCACCTCATCGCCCTTCTCCTCGAACTCGACCGCATGGCTGTCGCCATCGACGAGCATCGACACCGCGCCATGCGGCAGCGCGAGCGCCTCGAGATGGTGGCGGACGCCGTCGAGGGTCACCGCGTAGTGGCCGTCTTCGAGCGGCTCGACGAAGAGCTCCCGCTTCGGGGGCAGTTCCTTCTTCAGGCTGCCCGCGCGGGGCTTCACCTGGGCCACGTACTTGCTCGTCCGGGGCGCCATTACGCTCTCCTCCCGTGCGACCGCCGATTCCAACGCGAGCCGCCGCCACCACCGCCGGTGGAGCTCGGCAGCGTCTTCGCCTGCCGCTCGGTGCGCTGGTGGGCGTAGACCGCCGCCGCCAGCAGCGCCGCCTCGGTCAGCTTTGGGTCGTCGGTGCCGAGCAGCTGCTGGTGGCCGCGGGCGAGGAACCCGGTGTCGTAGTCACCCTTCACAAAATCCGGGTGGTCGAGGATCGCCAGCAGGTAGCGCAGGTTGGTGGTGATGCCCTTGACGACGTACTCCGCGAGCGCGCGCTTCATCCGGGCGATCGCCTCGGGCCGGGTCGGCGCCCACACCGACAGCTTGGAGATCATCGGGTCGTAGACGTTGGGCACGGTGTAACCGGCGTAGACGCCCGAGTCGTCGCGCACGTTCGGCCCGCCCGGCACCCGCAGGTACTGAATCTTCCCCGGAGACGGCATGAAGTTGGTCGCCGGATCCTCGGCGTAGACCCGCACCTCGATCGCGTGGCCCCGCGGCTCGAGTGGCTGATCGAACGGCAGCTTCCCGCCCTGCGCGACGTGAATCTGCCAGGCGACGAGGTCGATGCCGGTGACCCACTCCGTCACCGGGTGCTCTACCTGGAGCCGGGTGTTCATCTCGAGGAAGTAGAAGTCGCGCTTGCTGTCGACGAGGAACTCGATCGTACCGGCGCCGACGTAGCCGACGGCCTTCGCAGCCTTCACCGCGACCTCGCCCATCTTCGCGCGCATCTGGGGGTTCAAGATCGGCGAGGGTGTCTCCTCCACCACCTTCTGGTTGCGCCGCTGGGCGCTGCACTCGCGCTCGTTGAGGTGGATGCAGTTGCCCTGGGTGTCGGCGAAGATCTGGATCTCCACGTGGTGCGGCTGGTCGAGGAACTTCTCGAGGTACACCGCGTCGTTGCCGAAGCTGCTCATCGACTCCGACTTCGCCGCCCGCCACGCCGACTCGAGCTCTTCGGCCTTGTCCACCCGCCGCATCCCCTTGCCACCGCCGCCGCCCGCCGCCTTGAGCATCACCGGAAAGCCGATCTTCGCCGCGAAGGCCTTCGCCTCGTCGAAGGTGGCGAAGGGCGCGTTCGCTCCCGGCACCACTGGGACGCCCGCCTTCGTCATGTTCGTCCGGGCGCGCGTCTTCTCGCCCATCGCGTCCATCGCGCTCGCCGGCGGGCCGATGAAGGTGACGCCCGCCTTCTCACACATTCGCACGAAGCCGGCGTTCTCCGAGAGGAAGCCGTACCCGGGGTGGATCGCGTCGGCGCCGCACTGCTTCGCCACCTCGAGCACCTTCTCTCCCTTCAGGTAGCTCTCGCGCGACGGCGGCGGCCCGATGCAGAACGCCTGGTCCGCCTGGCGGACGTGGAGCGCGCTGCGGTCGGCCTCGGAGTAGACGGCGACGGTCTGGAGGCCGAGCTCACGGCAGGTTCGCATCACCCGGATCGCGATCTCGCCGCGGTTGGCGACCAGGACTTTCTTGAATCGGGGAGCCATGGGCGCACGTCTACACGGCCGGCACGCTTTGGTCACCGACGACCGCGCACCCTTTGCACGAGCGCCCGAGGGCCGAGCTGTGGCATGGATGAACCCATCGGGCCGCGAACCGGCTCCAACCGCGAAGAGGACCCCATGCTCAAGAAATTCTCAGTTGCCGTTGCCGCCGCACTCGCCGCTCTCGTGCTGATGGGCGCCAGCGGGACCATCGACGGCAAGACCGCCCGCGCCCTGGTCAGCGAAAAGAAAGCGCTGCTGCTCGACGTGCGCACCGAGGAAGAGTTCGCCGCGAAGCACCTCGACGGGGCGATCAACATCCCGGTCGATGATCTCGAGAAGCGCCTGGGCGAGCTCAAGGACAAGAAGGCGAGCGACATCGTCGTCTACTGCCAGAGCGGCGGGCGCAGCGCGAAGGCCACCGCCCTCCTCCGGGGAGCCGGCTTCACCAAGGTCAACGACCTGGGTGGAATGAAGAACTGGTAGCCCCGTTTTCAGTGAGCGCAGGTGACCGGGCTGCACGCGCCCCACACCCCGGTGCGATCTGTCTTCGCCACTGACTCGAGGTCGATGAACTCCTGGCGGCGGCTCATCCCGTCGGGGGCGATGTAATAGACGCAGGCGTAGCCTTGCTTCACCAGGTCGGCGTTGAAGTCGTGGCCGTCGACAGTGACGTACGCCAGTGTCCGGCCGTACCGGTCGGTGCACTGAGCGTCGTACTTCAGCGACACCTGCTTGCCCACCAGCGTCGCCGCGGTGTAGTCGGCGGCGATCCGCCCGTAGCAGTCGTTCTTCCCGCTGGTCGTCTCCGGCGTGTCCACCAGCAGCAGGCGTACCCGTTTGCCGTTGTCGAGGTCGATGGTGTCGCCGTCGACCGCGTTGGTGACCTTCGCCGAGTCGGGGCCGCAGGGACTGGCGGGGCTGACGGGGCCGCAGCCCAGCGCCGCCACCACGGCCAGCGGCACCGACCACCTCAAGGACAGGCCTTGTTCTGCTTGCCCGGCGTCCCGCGATCTCCCACGCCGCCGTCAGGCAGCGGCCCGTAGGTGCCCCCCGCGTCGGTGAGGCAGAAGTTGGCGAGGTTGTCGTTGAGCAGCGCGTCGTACTTGGTGCCGTCGAGCTGGGTCGAGGCGCCCGCGGTCGCCGCGGCATAGGTGACGGTATCGATCACCCCCGCGTCGTTGCCGAGAATCGAGATCGTGCCGCCGGAATTGACCAGGCCGAAGGTGATCCGCGCGGTCACCGGGGGCAGGTTGCCGTTGACCAACGGGTCGGCGCTGGCGGCGAAGACGAGGTGGGTGCCGGCCGGGTACCCGAGGCAGGTCGCGGCGCTCAGCGTGTTCATGCTGCTGCCCGCGAGCATCACCCCGTTGAGGTCCACCGGATTCTTCACGTAGACCTCGAACCACTCGCCCACCGCGTCGGCGACCTTCGCCGGGTCGGCCATGATCTCGGTGATCACCAGGTCTCCCGCCACCGGGCGCACCACCGGCCGCGTGCCACCGTCGAGGTCCATGCAGTTGTCGCCCATCGGCGCCACGGCGCAGGACGGGTTGACCAGGCCGGGCGAGCCGTAGTCCCCGGCGTCGGGGTCCGAAAACCGCGTCGTCGCGCGGCAGAAGCTCAGGGGGTCGTCGTTGTCGACGGTGTTGGTCTTCAGTGGGTCCAGCTGCCAGGCGATGCCGTCGAGCGCGGCGGGCACGGTGGCGCTGTCGATGCCCGCGTCGGCGGTGGCCAGCGTGAGGACGAAGCCGGAGTTGGTCAGAGAAATCCCGAAGGTCGCGCGGACGTTGGGCAGCCCGGCGTCGGCCGACCCGGCGATCACCCCGTACTCTCCCGCAGCGAGCCGGACGCACTCCTGGGGGTTGATCGTGCTCTTGGTGGTGCCCAGCTGCACCTGCAGCCCGTTGAGATCCACCGGCGCGTTCGCCTTCACCTCGAACCACTCGCCCACCGTGTCCGGCAGCTGCTTCGGGTTCGCCATCACCTCGGTGATCACCAGGTCGCCCGGCGCCGGCGTCACCACCGGGCGCGCGAGGCCGTTGTCGAGGCAGCTGTCGCCGCCAGAGATGCTGCTGCAGTTGGGGTTCGCCGAGCCGGGCGAGCCGTAGTCGGTGCCGTTGAAGATGTTGGGCGCGTCACACCAGTCGGCCTCGGTGTTCGCCGCCGCGTCGGGGGTCACCTGCCCGTCGAGCTGGCGCGCGTGACCGGCCTTCGGGGTCACCGTGTATTTGATCTCGTTGAGCACCGTCGCGCCGCACTTGAAGCCGAGAATCCCGTCGGAGTTCGAGAGCGCGCCGAGCGTGTCGGCGTAGGAATAGCCAATCCACGTCGGGAGCGCCCCTGCCCGAACATCGCCGACCGTAAAGTAGCCGTGCGAGGGCACTGTCCCCGCGCGAATCGTGTGGGACTTCAGCCCCGTGCCGTCGCTCTTCTTCAGGTAGACCGAGATCCCCTTGAGCTCCACCGCGGTGCCCAGCGGGTTGTAGACCTCGATCCATTCGTTGCCGGTGTCGGTGCCGCTGGGGTCGTTGAAGAACTCCGTAATCACCAGGTCGCCCGCCTTTCTGCCCTTGCACGGGTCGACCACCGGTGGCGGGTTGGCGCACGCGAAGAGCAGCAGTCCAAGGGCAAAGGCGGCGGTCAACAGTCTGGAGTGGTTCATCGGTCAGTCGCCCTCGGTAGCGTTCTTGGGTTCGGCCTGGGCCTTGTCGTCGGCGAGCAGCTCTTCGAGCTCGGCGCTGGGTGCGAGCACCTGGCCCGGCAGGCTCACCACCAGCTGGAGCCGGTCGACGTTGCGGAAGTCTCGGTACTTGGCGACGGTGCCGCGGACCTGCACGTACTCACCCTTCTTGTACTGGACGCCCGTGGCCAGCAGCACGTCCTTGTCGAAGAAGACTACCTCGAAGTCGTTGGTCCTGTTTCGCGCCAGCTTCACCACGCTCGGGCCCTTCTCGCCGAACTTCACCTCGCTCACCGCGCCGAGCAGGGTGATCGTTTGGCCTACCTTCTGCTCCAGCTTGAGCATCGCGTCCCAGCGGGTGAGGGCGATGTACTGGTCCGGTTTGTCTTCCATCGCCTTCTCGAAGTGGGTGATCGCCTGCTCTCGGGTCGCCCACCACTTCAGGCGCTCGTCGTAGTCGTCGTAGTGCATTTTCCCCGGCGCCCAGACTCCGACCTTCGCTTCCTGCGCCACCTTCTGGGCGTCGACGAACTCCCGGTGGAACCGTCGGCTGCGCCCGTACTTGACGAAGTAGGGCGACATCCCGCGCCGCACACACTCCACGTTGTAGTTGACCCACTGGCCATCCTTCTTCGCGAATACGTAGGCGAGGTAGCGCCCGTAGTAGTCGCGGATCTCGCCGGGGTGGTCGCGCTCGAGCCGGACGCTGTCGACGCCGGTGAAGAACTCCTGGGCGAACTTCTTCGCGTCCTCGCCCAGCGGGGTGGCGAACTTCACCGGGCGCATCGAGCTGCCCCGCACGCCTTTCTTGTACTGGTCCCACCCGCCGGCGAAGGCGGCCCGCTCGTCGGCGTGCTTGAAGGTCTCCTCGGTGTCGATCGCCAGCAGTCGCAAGGTCGAGCTCAGGCCCTTGACCCGCACCGTGTCGCCG
>JAYVRT010000707.1:0-4406 GCA_043776025.1 Archangiaceae bacterium
GAGGGGTGGCAGCCGTCGCACTTCACCTTCAGGTGCTTGCCCTTGAGCGGGTAGTTGGTGTCGGAGTGGTTGAAGTCCGGCGCCGGCTTCCACGCCCTGGCGTCGTGGCAGGCGGCGCAGTCCTCGCCTTCCTGGCCTCGGTGGTCATCGAAGTGGCACGCCTTGCAGTCGCGGTTGATGCCGAGCATCGTCTCCCGCGCCGGGTTCTTCTCGATCAGCTTGAGCACCACCGGGTTGAAGATGCGCCGGCGGTCGTGGCACTTGTCGCACGTCTGCTCGAGGTGCTTGCCCTCGAGCTGCCAGCCGGTGCGGGAGTGATCGAAGCCCTTCCTCCCCTTGGCGCCCCAGTCGATCAGCACGAAGGCCTTGCCCCGGTGGTCGGGGTGGCACGACTCGCAGTTGCGCTTGTCGTTGGCGATGTGACCGTGAAAGCCCAGGCCCTTCTCCACCCGGGTCTTCAGCTCGGTGTGGCAGGCGAGGCAGGTCGCCTGCGACAGCTGGCCGCCGGCGGGGTGGCACTGGGTGCAGTTGGAGATGCCCTCGAACTGCTCGTGCTGCTTGGAGAGGTCTCCGGGCGAGAAGATGTCGGCGAACGCCGGGGTCGCGATCAGCAGCGCAATCACCGCCCCCGGCAGGAACTTCAACTGAAGATCCACTTGTAGCCGAGGAACAGGGACACGGCGATGTGGGCGGTGATCATCGCCACGAGGAGGATCGCGAGGATGACGTGAAAGACCCGCCAGATCCCGAGCATCACCCGGATGCTCCCGTAGAAGGTGACCTGCGTCTGCAGCGTGCGCAGCTCGTCGAACGACTGCCGGAACTCGCGGTAGTGCACCCCGGAAGGAAACTCGACCGCGAGCGCCCCGAGCGCCATCCGGTCCTGGACTTGCCGGAAAGGCAGGCCGGCGAGGTACTTGAGCAGCGACGGCGACTGCGCGGGGACGACCGCCTTGTCGAGCAGCTCGCGCGCCTTGCGCACGTCACTGACCTCGGTCTTGTCCTCGACCCGGGCCGCCATCCGTTCCTTCAGCTTCTCCCAGCGGGCGACGACCTCGCTGCGGGCCTGGGTCTTGCCGTCGGTGGTCGGCACCAGGCGGATGATGAAGCGGCCGATCACTCCAGTGGCGACGACGACGGCGAGCGACGCGGTGGTGGCGCTGGCCAGCGCGTTGTTCGACCGGAAGGTCGCGTGGAAGGCGATCACCAGGGGGCTCATGAAGCCGACGAACTGGTGAAAAGTCAGCCAGTTTCGAATCGAGCCGGTGCCCTTCATCACCGTCCACCGCTTCCGCAGCGCGTAGACGAAGTTGGACATCATCACCAGGGTCGCGACGATGCCGACCCCGTGGCCCCAGGGGCCCGAGGGCTTGAGGGCGGCATGGGCGGCGTCCTTGACCCGCTCGGCGGCCGGCAGCTGGTAGTAGGTCCACCCTTTGAGGGTGAGCAGCGCGATGATCGTCGCCCCGATGACGAAGAGGATCGAAGCGAACCGCCGCGACGCGCGCTCGATCTCGTCTTTCTTCGCGCTGCCGCGCTTGGCCTTGGCGACCATCTCCTCGCCCTGCAGCCGCCGCATCGTCACGCCGCTCTTCTTGAGGAACTCGGCGGGCAGCTCACCCCCGAGGCAGGCGATGACGAAGTCGTTGGACATCTTCCCGGTGCGGCCGGCGTACTCGAGGCGGACCCAGTCGGGGTTGACCTCTTTGATCGTCGACGGCATCAGCGCGCGGATCTTCCCCGCCGCCACCATCTCGGCGAACTTCTTCTTGTTCGCCTCGCGGCCGCGGCCGAACTTGTCCTGGCGGTAGCTGAGCGTCACCTTGGCGTTGGTCTCTTCCGCGATCTGAATCGCCGCCTCGAGCGCAGAGTCGCTCCCACCGACGATCAGCACCTTGGTGCCCTCGTACTGGGTGGCGTCGATCATCCGGTAGGTGACGTTGGGCAGGTCTTCGCCCGGTACCCCGAGCTTGCGCGGCGTGCCCCGGCGGCCGATCGCCAGCACCACCTTCTTGGCGCTGATGATTCCCTTGTTGGTGGTGACGAGGAAGGCGCCGTCTTCGCCGGAGATGCCGGTGACGTTGGTGCCTTCCTCTACCTTCAGGTCGGCCTTGGAGATGGCGTGCTTCCAGCCCTCGAGCAGCTGTTCCTTGGAGATCAGCGAACGGCCAAACCGGCCGACGAAGGGGAGCACGACCTTCTCCGTCATCACCACCTTCTGCCGCGGGTAGTGGGCGATCGTGCCGCCGACGGTGTCTTGCTCGAGGACGCGAAAGGTGATGCCCTCTTTCTTCAGCCCCAGCGCGGTCGCAAGGCCCGCGGGTCCCGCCCCGACGATCGCCACGTCCACCTGATCCTTGACCGGCTTGCGCGTGCCGTGAAGCGAGGTCTTCAGGTGGGTCGCGACCTGCAACCCCTGGGTGAGCGCGTTCTTGATCAACCCCATGCCCCCCAGCTCGCCGACGATGTGGAGCCCGGGCCGGTTGGTCTGAAAGAACTCGTCCACCTCGGGCAGATCGAGGCCCCGCTCGCTGGTGCCGAAGACGAGGGTGATCGCGTCGACCGGGCATTCGGCGGCGCACTTGCCGTGGCCGATGCAGGCCGAGGCGTCGATCAGCGCGGCCTTGCCGTTGACCACGCCGAGGATGTCTCCCTCGGGGCAGACCTTGAGGCAGGAATAGCTGCCCATGCAGGTGTCGGTGTTGACGATCGGGTGCAGCGTCGAGGGGATGTTGCGGCCCTCGGCCTTCGCCTGGGCCAGGGCGAGCGAGTCCTTCGCTTCGCGCCTGGCGTGCGCCCGCATCCAGACGATCGCCGCGATGATCCCCGCGACGAAAAGTCCAGCAAGGCCGAGCGCTTCAACATTCATGTCAGGTGGATCCGAGCCATAGAGCAGTTGCGCTCATAGGTCGAACGGATGCCCTCTGACCATGCAGAAAAACGCCTCTAAAAACGGCCGGACACCGTCACCCCGGTACCGGTGGGGGCAATCGCGACGTCGTCCTGCCCCCCGACAAGGAAGAAGACGACGCCCAGGGCCGCCAGACCTGCCGCGGTGCCCATCAAGGTGTTGGCGATCAGCGCCGATTCCCGGGCGCGCTGGTCGGCTGCCTTGGCCTGAACCTGGGTGATGGTCGTCCCCGTCGGGTCACCCGCCGCCTTGAGGATCAGCTGCCGCGCGGACGTGGACGTGACGCCGAAGTAGACGCCGACGCCGGCGGCGACCAGGCCCGCCCCGGCGAGGCCGATGCCAGTGGGCCGCAGCCACGCAGGCGGCCCGGTTGGCGCCGTGGGTTCCGACGGCTTGAACAGCTCGGCGGCGGGGGTGGGCGGCGGCGTCGGCGGAGCCACGGGTTCGACTACCGTGTCGAGCAGCGGCTTGTCCGGAGCGCCGAGGAGCATCAGCACCGCTCCCTTGTCGCCCATCAGCTCGGCCCACCATTTGACCTCGGTCGCGACTGCGGGCACCTCGGCCTTTCCCGGTGGCGTGAGGGGGACCTCGATGACCCGGCTCTGATCGCCGACGAGGGTGTGGAAGCGAACCTGTCGCACCAGCTTCACGGAGTCATGGGTGACGCCGACCCCGACGGAGGCGATCTGATCCCCTTCCTTGTGCACGGGGAGCCGCTCGAACTTGATCGGGCCGGTCTTGTTGACGATCTCCTTCGCCTCGAAGAATGGGGTGCGGACGCGGGGGGGGTTGTCGCCCGACAGCTTTCGATCGGGATCGAGGGTCAGCAGCGTGGTGAACGCCGCCCGAGCCTTCGGGCCTTTGTTCAGGTTCCCCCAGACAATGCCCTGCAGCTCGTAGATCGCCAGCGTGGTGTCCCGGTCGTTCCCCACCACCGCCAGCGCCTGGTCGAGCGCCTTGAGCGCGCCGGCGTACTCGAAGTCGTCGGTGAGAGCACGGGCCTCGTCGAGCCTGGGGTTCCCACTGGAGGCCTGCAGCACTGCCATCGTCACGAGCGTGAGGATCATCGGGGGCGGGAGCATAGCAACCCGGGTTTCGAAGTGGTGCGTCGCGGGATCTGCTGAAGCCGCCTACGTTTCCTCCCTGAACTGATCCTTTCGCTTGCCCGACCGCGACGCGCGATTGACACCTCGGTTGCCGGGTTCGACACTTCGCGGCCACAGTGAACGAGCAAAACGCCGCCACCGCCGCGTGGGCGCCCGGGATGGCGGTGGCCCGCTACCAGTTGGTGGCCCCGATCGCCACTGGAGGAATGGCCGAGATCTGGCTCGCCCGCCAGCCGGGTGTGCGCGCGTTCGATCGCGTCCTGGTGATCAAGCGGCTGATCAACAGCCTCGAGTCGGACAACGATCACATCGAGATGTTTCTCACCGAGGCCCGGCTCGCGGCCCAGCTGAACCACCCGAACGTGGTGCAGATCTTCGAGCTGGGCGAG
>JAYVRT010000708.1:0-4401 GCA_043776025.1 Archangiaceae bacterium
CTGAAGAAGATGGAAGAGCTGCTCGCGCTCGCCGACGACGTGCTGATGGCGAAGGAAGATCACCGCGACGCCAAGGAGTACAAAGAGACGGCGGAGAAAGCGATCAGGCAGATCAAGAACCCGTACGTGCCTCCGCCGGCGCCGAAGACGCCGTGGGTCCCGGTGCAGCAGTTGTTCGCCAACGGCGACCAGTCGGGTGCGCTCGCCACCGCCGCCGCCTGCGCCGGCGCGTTCAAGCAGTGCAAGACACTGATGTCGCAGATCACCGACTTCGCCGACAAGAACAAGCACCTGGAGAGCCTCGGGCCTCCCGAACTGATCGCGCTGCTCGACCTCGATCGCAGAATCACCGGTGGCCCCGCCAGCCAGCTGAGCAAGCCGATCGCGATCCGCGTCGTCAGCGAGTACTACCGCAAGGCGTCGGCGGCGAAGGCCAAGGGCGACTGGGGCCAGGCGATTGAGTACGCCCGCAAGGTGCTCCAGGCAGACCCCGGCCACCCGGGCGCGCAGGCGATCGTCGCCGAGGCCCGCGGCCAGGCGAAGGACCTGTTCCTGCGCGGGTACCAGATGAAGGAGCAGAACCCGGACGAGGCGGGCGTCTTCTTCAAGCAGGTGGTCCAGATGACTCCGCCCGACGACGAGTTCCATTCGAAGGCGAAGCACCAGCTGGAGATCCTCAAGCAGTGAAGCAGCAGGAGCTGTTCGGCGGCCCTCCCGCCCCCGCGGAGCCACCCACGGCCCCGCCGGCGGTGGTGAAGGCCGTCGAGCCCCTCCAGCGCCCCGAGCCGGCCGAGCCCGCCTGGGTGCGCGCGCCGGCCCCCGAAGGTCCTCCTCCACCCTCCGCCGAGCCCGCGGCTGAACCGCTGCCGGCCTGGCGGCGGGAGACGCCGAAGAAGGTGGAGCCGCGGGTGCTGTCGGTGGGCGAGCTCACCCGGGCGATCAAAGAGACGATCGAGCCCCGCTTCACCCGGGTGCTGGTCAAGGGCGAGGTCTCGGGGTTCCGCGGGCCCAACGTGCGTGGGCACCTGTACTTCTCGCTCAAGGACGACGTCTCGGCGATCGACGTCAAGGTCTGGCAGACCACCGCGGCGCGGATCCGCTTCGCCCTCAAGGACGGGTTGCAGGTGATCGTCGAGGGCAGCGTCGACCTCTACGAGGCGTCGGGCCGCTACTCGCTGATCGTCCAGCGGATCGAGCCCAGCGGCGTCGGGGCGATGGCGCTGGCCTTCGAGCAGCTGAAGGCAAAGCTGCTCGCCGAGGGGCTGTTCGGGCCCAACCGGAAGAAGCCGAAGCGGGCGCTGCCGGTGCTGCCGAAGCGAATCGGCGTCGTCACCAGCATCACCGGGGCGGCGCTGCGGGACTTCCTCAAGGTGCTGCACCGGCGCCACCCGCGGCTGTCGGTGCTGGTGGCCGACGCCCGGGTGCAGGGTGACGGCGCGGCGGGGGAGATCGCTCGGGCGATCGAACGGCTCGGCCGACAGAGCGTGGACGTGATCGTCGTCACCCGCGGCGGCGGCTCGGCCGAGGATCTGTGGGCCTTCAACGAAGAGCGCGTCGCGCGGGCGATCTTCAACTGCCCGGTGCCCGTCGTCTCCGCCGTTGGCCACGAGGTGGACACCACCCTCGCCGACCACGTCGCCGACTTCCGCGCCCCGACTCCGAGCGCGGCGGCCGAGGCGCTGGCGCCGGTGCTCGCCGACCTGACGCTGCACCTGGCGACCCAGCGGGCGCGGCTGCGCAAAGCGATCGAGCGGAGGATCATCGACGGCCACCGCGAGCTGGGCCACCTCGAGGCGACCTTAGGAGATCCTCGGCGCGGGCTTTCCCAACACCGGCTGCACCTGTCGGAGTCGGCGGAGCGGATGCGGGCCGCGCTCGAGCGCACCACCCGCGGCCGCCGCGACGCGCTCGCCGCCTTGAGCGCGGCGCTGCAGAGGCTGCGGCCCCAGGCGCAGCTGCTCGCCAACCGCAAGGCGCTCCACCAGCTCGCCGCGCGGCTGCAGTCGGCGGGGAACGTGACCCTCCGCCGCGAGCGCGAAGGGCTGACCCTGTGGCGCGAACGGCTCCAGCAGGTCTCGCCCAGGCCGGCGGCCCACGCCGCGCGCACGGCGCTCAAGTCGGTGCGGGGGCGGCTGCCGATGCTGATGCGGGCCGCGGTGGTGCGGGAGCAGGCGAAGCTTCTGACGTTGCAGCAGCGGCTCGATGGCCTCGACCCCGAACGGGTGCTGAAGCGGGGCTATGCGATCGTGCTCCTCGCCGACGGGCACGCCCTGCGCTCGGCCGGCGCGGTGAAGCCGGGGCAGGCGCTGACGTTGCGGCTGGGGCGCGGCGAGGTCGACGTGACGGTGACGGGATCCCGGCAAACGTCCTATAGAGCGGGGCGTGACGACGACAAAACCGGAGAAGGCTGAGCGCAACGGCAACGGCTACGGCGAGGTGGTGACGCGCCTGCAGCAGATCGTCGAGTCGCTCGAGGGCGGTGAACTCTCGCTCGAGGCCTCGCTCGAGAAGTTCGCCGAAGGGGTGCAGCTGGTGAAGCGCGGCGAGAAGCTGCTCGCCGAGGCGGAGAAGCGGGTGGAGCAGCTGCTCTCCGACGACGGCCGCACCGCGCCGCTCAACCCCGGGGAGAGCCCAGCCCCGGCGCCGGCGCTGGCGAAGGCCCCGGGTGGGCGCCGCGGCAAGGACGAAGAGGACGTACCGTTCTGATGGGTTCCCGGTTCGACTTCGAGGCCTGGCTCAAGGTTCAGCAAGCCCGGGTGGAGATGTTGTTGCTCTCCCGGATGGACGCGATCGCGAAGGTGACCGTGCCGAAGCTGGCCGAGGCGATGCGCTACTCGCTGCTCGCGGGGGGCAAGCGGCTGCGCCCGGTGCTGGTGCTCGCATTCGCCGACGCCACCGGCGCTGCCAGCAACGCAGGGGGCGAGTGCGCCAACGACGCGGCCTGCGCCGCGGAGATGATCCACACCTATTCGCTGGTGCACGACGATCTCCCGTCGATGGACGACGACGACCTGCGCCGGGGCAAGCCCACGAGCCACAAGATGTTCGGCGAGGCGATGGCGATCCTCGCCGGCGACGCGCTGCTCACCGACGCGCTCGGGCTGGTCGCCACCGGCCCCGAGCCGAGGCGGGCTCAGCTGGTCTCGGAGCTGGCGCGGGCGGCGGGCGGCCCGGGGATGGTGGGCGGCCAGGTGCTGGACATCGCCACCGATCGCCCGGCGAACCTCGATTACCTCGTGCGCCTGCACCGGCTGAAGACCGGCGCGCTGCTCAAGGGCTCCTGCCGGATGGGGGTGATCGCTGCTGGAGGAAGCGCAGCCCAGCTGGCGGCGGCCGAGACCTACGGCGAGGCGATCGGCCTCGCGTTTCAGATCGCCGACGACGTGCTCGACGTCACCGCGACCGAGGAGCAGATGGGCAAGCCGACCAAGGCTGACTCTGAGGCAGGGCGGCACACCTTCCCCGCGGTCGTCGGGCTCGAGCGCTCGAAGGCGTTGGCCCGCGAGCACGCCGAAGCGGCCGCGGCGGCGATCAAGCTCCTCGAGCCGCAGCCGGGCCCGCTCGCCGCGCTGGCGCGCTACACCGTCGAGCGCTCGAATTGAGCCGGCTCCGTTGAAGCCGGACGCGGTGCTGGGTGGGGTCGATTCGCCCGCGGCGGTGCGGGCCCTGCCCGAGGAGCAGCTGCCAAGGCTTTGCGACGAGCTGCGAACCGAGTTGATCGCGATCTGCGCCGAGGTCGGTGGGCACCTGGGCGCGTCGCTCGGGGCGGTGGAGCTGATCGTCGCACTCCACCGCGTCTTCAAGTCGCCGGTCGACCGCCTGGTCTTCGACGTCGGGCACCAGGCCTACGCCCACAAGCTGCTCACCGGCCGGGCAGCGCGGATGCGGACGCTGCGACAGGCGGGAGGCATCGCGCCCTTCCTCGATCCGTTGGAGAGCGAGCATGACGCGTTCGGCGCCGGCCACGCCTGCACCGCGATCTCAGTGGCGACGGGGATCCTCGTCGCCAAGCGGCAGGCGAGGGAGCCGGGGCAGGTGGTGGCGATCGTCGGCGACGGCGCGCTCACCGGAGGCCTCAGCTTCGAAGGGCTCAACAACGCCGGGTACTCCGACCTGGGCTTGAAGATCGTGATCAACGACAACGGGATGAGCATCTCGCACAACGTCGGCGCGGTGCCGCGGATGTTGAACCAGCGCTCCCGCGCGTTCTTCGAGGCCCTGGGCTTCACCTGGCTCGGCGCCGTCGACGGCCATGACTTGCCGGCGCTGCTCGAGGCGACGCGGCGGCTGGCGAAGTCCCCCCGCCCTACGGTGCTCCACGTGCGCACCCACAAGGGCCGGGGCTTCGGGCCCGCCGAGGCCGACCGCGCCACCCGGGGCCACGCGATGGGCCCCTACGAG
>JAYVRT010000709.1:0-4399 GCA_043776025.1 Archangiaceae bacterium
CTGCGCGCTGGCGCGGGCGTCCAGGTTCGCCCGGTCGGCCGCGCTGAGGAAGGTCTCCAGCGGCTGGGCCTGGGCGCCGCCTGCAACCACCAATACCCAGAGTTGAGCTTTGATGTTCACGATTGAAACATCTATTAAAAGCGCATCCCAACGCCGACAAGTCGATTTTGTCCTCAGATTCAATTGCGTATCCCATTGATGCTGTTTTATTTTAAGGGCGATGGCGCGGACGAAGGGCAGCCGGAATGCTGGGTACGCCGAGCAGCGGACGGACCTGGCACGCAAAGTCGGCGGCGCGCTCAGGCTCGACGGCGGGGTCAACGCCTCGCTGCGTGAGCTGGCCGGGCAGGCCGGCACCTCGGTGGCGACCCTGCGGCACTACTTCAAAGATCGCGACGGCCTGCTGCGGGCGGTGATGGAGGGCCTTCGCGCCGACGCCGCGCCTTACCTCGCGATGGCGTCCCAGCCCGTCTTCGGAGACGTGCGGCAGTCGCTGCTGAAGTTCCTTCAGAGCATGTCGATGGCCTGGTTCAAGTACGGCGTCGGCGCGATGTACGCCTCGACCCTGGCGCTCGGGCTGGGCAGTCGGCCGGTCGGGCCGAGCTTCGTCAACCACGTCCTCGAGCCGCTGCTGCAGACCGGCGAGTCGCTGCTCAGGGCGCACGTCGAGCGGGGCGAGCTGCAGATCGCCGACGTGCGCCACGCCTCGCTGATGTTCCTCTCGCCGGTGGTGCTGGCGCTGTTCCACCAGGACAGCCTCTCGGGCGCGTCGTGCCGCCCGCTCAACGTCCCAGCGATGCTGACCACCCACGTCGACGCGTTCTTGCGCGCGTTTGGGCCGGGGAGACCCGCCCGCGCGACGGCCTGAGGCGCGCTCACGAACACCCGTGAAGTCGGCTTCAGAATCCGTTGAGGCTGCGCTGCTTCACGCCGCCGTCGAGCACGTCGAGCTGCATCGGTGCCCCCGCGAGCCACTCGCGCGCCGACAGGTCGTTGCGCAGGGTCAGGTCGGTGAACGCGGTGAGGTAGCGGCGGGTCAAACGCCGCGTCTGGGCCGGGTCGTCGGTGCCCGCGGAACACGCCGAGCAAGTCAGACCGCAGGCGGGGTTGTCGAGAAAGGACATGTGGTTCGCGCCGAGGATCTCGACCTCATCCGTCTTGGACAGCGCGTGGGCGGTGTACTGCTGGAAGTTTTCGGCCGCCGGCGCGCATGCCTGGCAAAACCCGCCGCTGCAGGTGGCGTTGGTCGTCTCTCCCACGGTGACGATCGGCACCGTCACCTGGCCCATCAGCTCCGGGGTCACCGACGGGTAGCTCGGGGTGGGAGTGGAGGACAGCGGTCCCACCGCGTCGACCGGGTCGATGGCAAACACGCCCCGGGGCCGGCTGTCGGTCGCGGCGACCAGCATCGAGATTTTTCCGCCCAACGAGTGACCTGCCAGCAGCAGCTTCGAGGGGTTCGCGACGCCCGCCAGGCCGCCGTCGGCCGCTTGGGCGCCGACCCAGTCGATCACCTTGCCCAGATACTGCGCGAGCTCCTGGTGGGTGGGCCCGCCGATGAACGAATACGGAGGGTCGAGGATGACCGCCACCACTCCGTGCGTCGCCAGGTGCTGCGCGTAGGAGGCGTACAACGTTCCTGCCAGCTGGAACCCCGGGTGCAGCACCACCACCGGTGCCGCCGTCGCACCGATCGGCACGAACGCCTTGACCTGCACGGTGCGGCCCATCGCCCCGCCGGGCACGCTCACCGATGCGGTGAAGGTTGTCACCGCGAACGCACCAGGGTCCTCTGGCTTCGGGCAATTGGCTCCGCACCCGGCGTCGGTTCCTCCATCGGCCTGGCCCACGCCGCCGCCTGAGCCACCTCCGGGTCCGCTGCCGCCCACTCCTCCGCCCGCGGCGCTGCCGCCGGCTTGACCGCCGCCACCGGCGCCGCCTCCCGTTCCTCCACCCGCGGCGCTGCCGCCCGCCTGACCGCCGCCAACTGCGCCGCCGGCTTGCCCGCCACCGCCACCGCCACCGCCTCCGCCTTCACCGCCGCCCCCAGCTCCGCCCATTCCCCCGGACGAGGTCCCGCACCCACCGAGGAGCACCACTGCGATCACCGCTGTTCGAAAGTGCATCACCCCTCCGATCGCCAACGAAGGCGGCTACATACCTTCCGACAGGTAGATTAGACAAGAGAGTGTCTGGTCTTTATATTTCAAATGGTTACATAGTAAACCCGACTGCAATGCTCACCGTACGCTCGAAGAAACGCAGCCCAGGGCGCCCAGCAAATCCGTTGAGCCGCGGCGACATCGTGGCGCTCGCACTGCCGGTCTTCGCCCTCCGCGGCCCTGATGCGGTGAGCATCCGCGAGGTGGCGGAGCTGGCCGGGATTCGAAAGGCTTCGCTGTACCACCACTTCGAGAGCAAGCAGGCGCTCTACACCGCGGTGATGGAGGACGCGCTCGACAACCTCTTCGAGCTGGTGACCGCCGCGCGCCTCGACGAGGGCGACTTCGTCGAGCGTCTCGACCGGCTGGGCGCCTTGATCATCGACTACTTCGCCGCGCATCCGCAGACGGCGCGCCTGGTGACGCGCGAGCTCATCGGAGCCGGGCCCTACCTGTCTGACGTCGGTGGAGAGCAGGTTCAAGCGACGCTCGGGGTGACGTCGGCGTTTCTCGAAGCGGGGATGGAGGCGGGCGCCTTTCGCCGCAGCGATCCAAAGCACCTCGCCCTCTCGATCGCCGGCCTCCACGTGCTGCCGTTCGCGATGCCGGAGCCGGTCACCGCGTTTCTCGGAGCGGAGCTGTCCTCCGCGGCGCAGGTCGCCGCCCGGAAGACCGCGGTGCTCGAACAGGTCCGGCTTTTGTGCGCGAGCGCCAGCGCCCCCGCCTGACTGACGGCCAATGCTCGGGCACGTCGACGCTTCGCTCGCATCGCAGGTGAGGTCTTGATAGTCGGAGCGCCCGATGTCTGAGCCCTGCGTCCTCGCGTTTGACCTCGGCACCTCGGGCCTCAAGGCCGCGGTGGTGTCGGTCTCGGGCGCGTTGGTCGACACCGAGGTCGTCCCCCTCGCGGTCGCTCTGCTTCCCGGAGGCGGCGCCGAGCAGCACCCGCTGGACTGGTGGACCGCGATGGTGACCGCCGCCGGCCGCCTCTTCTCCCGGGGAAAGGCCCGCCCCGACCATGTCGTCGGAGTCGGCGTCTCGTCGCAATGGGGCGGCACGGTGGCCACCGACCGCGCGGGCACTCCGCTGCGGCCGGCGCTGATCTGGATGGACTCCCGCGGCGCCGACGACGTGCGGGCCCTCGCGGGTGGGTTCCCCCAGGTCGACGGCTACGCGGCGCTGAAGATCGAGGCCTGGATCCGCAAGACCGGGGGCGCTCCTTCGCTCTCGGGGAAAGATCCCGTCGGCCACATCGCCTGGCTGCGCCGAGCGGAGCCCGCGACGCTCGAGCAGGCCGCCTTGCTGCTCGAGCCCAAGGACTGGGTGAACCTCAAGCTCACCGGCCGAGCGGCCGCGTCGTTCGACTCGATCGCGGTGCACTGGTCGACCGACAACCGGCACATCGACAAGGTGGTCTACGACGAGGCGCTGCTCAAGCTGACCCGGCTCGACCGCTCCAAGCTGCCGGAGCTGATCCCCGCCGCGTCGGTGGTCGGCACTCTGACCGCGAGCGCGGCGGCCGAGCTGGGGCTGTCGACGTCGGTGAAGGTGGTCGCGGGCGCCGCCGACATGCACATGGCGGCGATCGGCGCCGGCACCACCGGCGACTTCCAGGCGCACCTATGTCTGGGCACCTCGTCCTGGCTGCTGGCGCACGTCCCCTTCAAAAAGACTGACCTCGCCCACAACATGGCCTCGCTGCCGGCCGCGATTCCCAACCGCTACCTGTTCTGCAACGAGCAGGAGACCGCCGCCGCCGGCTTGCGGCTCGTCGTCGAAGGGCTCCTCGGTCGCTCGGGAACCGAGGCGTATCCGTCGGCGCTGGCCGAGGCGGCGCTCGCCCCCGCGGGCTGCGACGGGCTCACCTACCTTCCCTGGCTGCACGGCGAGCGCTCACCGGTCGATGATCGCCAGGTGCGCGGCGGCTTCGTCGGCCTCTCGCTGGGCCATGGTCCGGGCCACCTGGTGCGCTCGGTGCTCGAAGGCGTCGCCTTCAACGGACGCTGGCTGCTCAAGCACCTTGAGGCGAACCTCGGGAAGGCCGTGCCCGACGTCACGGTCGTCGGCGGAGGCGCACGCTCGGACCTTTGGTGTCAGATCCACGCCGACGTCCTCGGCCGGACAATCCGCCAGGTCGAGGCGCCGCAGCTGGCGAACGCCCGGGGCGCCGCGTTTCAGGCCTTCGCTGGGCTCGGGCTCATCGGGTGGGACGAGGTCCGCTCCCGGGTGCCGATTCA
>JAYVRT010000710.1:0-4398 GCA_043776025.1 Archangiaceae bacterium
AGGTCTCGGTGGGGCTCGCCGCGGTCGGCGCGGGGACGGTGGTGCTCGGGATCTGGGGCATCACCCACTCTCGGCCCGCCGAGTCGCCGTACCGTGTCCCGGACGACTCCTACCGGCCTCCGCCGCCTCCACCGCCGGATCCGACCTACAACCCGCCGCCTCCTCCGTCTCCGGTGCCGACGGTGCAGCTGTTTCCTCGAATCGGGGTCACGCCCAGCGGCGGCGTGATGCTCGGGCTGGCAGGTACGATCTGACAGGCGTCGCCGTCACTGGAATCGGAATGCTCTCGGGCCTGGGGCGCGGGCTCCCCGCTCACGTCGAGGGCTTGAAGAAGGGCGCGACCGCGCTCACCCCCCTGACGCTCTTCACCACCGCCGGGCTCGAGAGCCGGCCGGTCGGCGAGGTGCGCACCCAGTGGCTCGCGGGCGGCGAGGGCGACTCGCGCAGCCAGCGCCTCGCGCTCGCGGCGGCGATCGACGCGCTGGGGAAGTCGCAGCCCCAGGGAGAAGGGCTGATCGCGGTCGGCACCACCACCGGCGGCATCTACGAGTCGGAGCAGCACTACGCCCGCCACCGCGGCACCCAGGGCGTCCCCGCGGATCGCCACCTGTTGACCAACCACGCGCTGGGGACGATCGCCGATCGGCTCGCGCGGAACCTGAAGCTCGGCGGAGAGCGCCACACCTTCGCCACCGCCTGCTCCTCGAGCGCCAACGCGATCGGCTACGCCGCGGCGAGGGTCGAGGCCGGGGCTCCGTGGGCGCTCGCGGGCGGGGTCGATTCGCTCTGCCGGCTGACCTGGGCGGGATTTCATTCGCTCAAGCTGCTCTCGGGCGCGGCGTGCAAACCGTTCGATCGCAACCGCAACGGGCTTTCACTGGGTGAGGCGGCGGCGTTCCTGCTGCTCGAACCGATCGCCGCGGCGCGGGCGCGCGGCGCGGAGATCTTCGGCATGGTGACCGGCTGGGGCTGCTCCGCTGACGCGTACCACATGACCACGCCGCACCCCGAAGGCGTGGGAGCGATCGCCGCGATGCGCGCCGCGCTCGCCGACGCGGGCTGCCCCCCCGAAGAGATCGACTACGTCAACGCCCACGGGACGGCCACCCCCGCCAACGACAAGGCCGAAGGGCTGGCGGTGCGCACGGTGTTCGGCGCGAAGCTCCCGCCCGTCAGCTCGACCAAGGGGATCACCGGGCACACGCTGGGCGCCGCGGGTGCGCTCGAGGCGGCGATCGGCCTGCTGGCGATCCGCGAGGGCCTGCTGCCGGGGACGGTCGGGATGGAGGAGGTCGACCCCCTGATCGGCTTCGACCCACTGGGACCCAAGCCGACCTTCGCGCGGGTCTCGAAGGTGATCTCGAACTCGTTCGGCTTCGGCGGCAACAACGCGGCGCTGGTGCTGGAGCGTGCGCCATGAAGCCGGTGTCGATCCTCGGAATGGGACTGTTGGCGCCGCCAGCGGGCCAGAGCCGGGTGGCGCAGATCGGCGACGACGCGGACAAGGCCGCCCGGCGTCTTCCCCGGGTGGACCGGATGGCGCTCAAGGTCGCGCGCGACGCGCTCGGCGCCGAGTCCGTCGACGGGCTCGGGCTTGTCGTCGGCACCGGCTATGGCGGGCTCCAGGCGACGGTCGACTTCCTCGAGGGGATCTCCGCACGCGGCGCTGGCTTTGGCAGCCCAACGGCGTTCCACCAGTCGGTGCACCATTCTCCAGCGGGGCAGATCAGCCTCTCGCTGAAGATCACCGGCCCGTCGCTGACCTGCTCGGCGCGCGAGGTGTCGGGCGAGGCAGCGCTGCTGGAGGCGATCGATCTGCTTTCGCTCGGGCGCTGTGGGCGGGTGTTGGTCGTCTGCAGCGACGAGGTCGTCCCCGCGCTCGAAGAGGCCTTCAAGGCAATGGGCGCGCCGTGGTTTCCCAGCGAGGGCGCGGCGGCGGTGCTGCTCGGGCCCGCGGGCGGCGAGCTCGAGGTGACCTCGGTGCAGCTGAAGAGCCAGTCGCTGTCGATGCTGAAGTTCGGCGAGCCCCCTCCGGCGGGGACAGCGGTGAATCCCTCGGCCGGCCTGCTGCGGCTGGTGGAGACGGCGCAGGCGCTGCAGAAGGGGAAGCAGACGCGGCTGCACACGTCCTCGCTCGGTGGAGCGGAGGCGACGGTGGAGCTGCACCGGAGATGATCGAAGCGCTCGTCGGAGCCGCCGCGGGCGCGGGGATCACCGCGGTCAGCCTCGGCGTCTTTCATCCCAGGGTGGCGCTGTTCGGGCCCACCCTCTGGCACGGACCGCGGACGGCGCGGCGGGTGGCGATCTCCTTCGACGACGGGCCGCACCCGGACTTCACGCCGCGGGTCGCCGAGGCGCTGGCGAAGGCGCGAGCGCAGGCGACGTTCTTCTGCATCGGGGCCTTCGTCGAGAAGCACCCCGAGGTGGCCCGCGCGCTGATGGCCTCGGGGCACGAGCTGGGCAACCACACCTTCTCCCACGACATCTTCCGCCACCTCTTCTCGGCGCCGGTGCTGACGGAGGATCTGAAGCGCTGCCAGGCGGTGCTCACCGCGCTCGGAGCGGCGCCCCGCTGGTATCGACCGGCGGTGGGGATCCGCAACCCACCCGTGCACGCCGCGGCGCGCGCGGTCGGGCTCGACGTCGTGACCTGGTCCGGAGCGGCGCGCGACGGCGCCTTCCCCTTCGACGAGGCGAAGGCCCGGGCAATGGCGGCGAAGGCGCGGCCGGGAGACATCCTCGTGCTCCACGACGGGGTGCGCGGTCCCAAGGCAGTGCCAAAGCGAGAGCAGACGGTGCGCTGGTTGCCGGCGCTGCTCGAAGGGCTGGCGGCGCGCGGGTTCGAGATCGTCGCCATCTCGAGGCTGATGGCGGGCTGAACCGCCCCAACCGGCAGCCTGGCGAAAATCGTCCGGAAACCGGACTGAAAATGCCGAGCTGGCCTCCCTACAGCTTCGCCGACAGCTGCGCGCGCACGGCCGGCCACTCGGCGGCGAGGATCGAGAAGACCGCGGTGTCTCGTGGGCCGCCTTCTGCCGCGCGCTGCCAGGCGCGGAGCACGCCGTCGAACTTCGCGCCGAGCCGGGCGATGGCATCGCGGGAGCGCTGGTTGCGGGCGTCGGTCTTCAGCGTCACCCGGCGCACGGTCCAGGTCTCGAACGCGTGGCCGAGCATCAGCAGCTTCGCCTCGGAGTTGATCGCGGTGCGCTGGGCGGACGCCGCGAGCCAGGTGGACCCGATCTCCACGCCATCGGGGTTCGAGTCCTTCGCGGGCGCGGACCCAAACGGCGGCGCCCAGCGATCGATCGTCATGAAGCGGGTCGAGCCGACCGCCCTGCCCGTCTGTGCATCGAGCGTGGCGAAGGGAACGCAAGCGCCGCGATCGAGCTCGGCGCGGGCCTGGTCGATGAACTGCTCCATCTGGGCCAGGTCTTCGGGGACGTTGGTGAAACGGTAGCTCGAGCGATCTTCATTCGCCGCCGCGAGCAGCTGTGCCGCGTGAGCGCGCTCGAGAGGCACCAGCCTCACGAATTTCCCCTCGAGGCTGAGGTTCAACCGCCGAACACCCGGGCGAAGGCCCAGACAACGAAGATCAAGACGAAGACGCCGACGAGGGCCGGCTCGAACCAACGGCTCCAGGTGCGCCAGGCGCCGGCGGTGCCCTTCTTCGACTCGGCCGCGTAGTTGAGAAACGCCTGCTCGGCCTTTTGGGGCGAGGCGTTGCCTGGCTCGGCGGGCTTGAGGCCAGACAGCAGGTCGTCGACGGGATCGGGCGGGTTCATTTCTTCTCCCCAGAATCTAGCGCAGTCCGCAGCTGTTCCCGCGCCCGTGAGAGCCGCTGGCGAAACGCCTCGGGGCTGACGCCGATGATCTTCGCTGCCTCGGTCGGCTCGAAGTGCTCGACGCAGACCAGCAGCAGGGCCTCGCGGTACTTCACCGGAAGCGCCCCGAGGGCGGCCTCGGCGCGCTGCTGCGACTGCGACGCCATCGCTTCGGACTCGGGGGTGTTCTCCTCGCGGCGCTTGCTGCTCCAGAGGGTGGCCTCGGCGAGGCGGGATCCGTCGAGCAGGCTCCAGCGCTGGTGTGAGAGGAAGAGGTTGCGGGCGACGGTGAAGAGCCAGGCGGCGAGGTGGGTGTCGTCGTTGAGCCAGGCGGCCTCGGCGGCGAGCCGGAGCCAGGCCTCCTGGCACAGCTCGGCGGCGATCTCCGGACGGCGGGTGAGGCGCCAGAGGAAGGAGTAGAGCCGGGGGTGGTGCTCCCGGTAGACGGCGTCGAACGCGCCCGCGTCGCCGGCCTTGAGGCGGGAGACGAGGCTCGTTGAGGCCGGGGCGTCCACTGGGGACATCAACTCCGCAGCCGGGCGGGCGTGACAACCTTTTCTTTCTTGTCACGCTGGCA
>JAYVRT010000711.1:0-4397 GCA_043776025.1 Archangiaceae bacterium
GGCGCGGAACCCCTCGGCGATCAATCAGCTCTTCTCCGCGCAGACGACAGGGCTGGCGGCGGTGGGCGGCAAGCTGGTCGACGCCTACGTCAACAGCACCGACGGCCTCCTGGTGACCCGGAGCGCCGGCCTGACGAAGAATATCAGCCAGCTCGACGACGACGCGGTGCGGATCCAGGCCCGCATCGACACCTTCAGGACCAACCTGATCGCACAGTTCACCGCGATGGAGTCGGTGGTCAGCAACCTCAAGTCGATCGGCAACTTCCTCAACTCGCAGTTCGCGAACAACAGCAACACCAACAAGTCATGAACCCCACCCACGCATACGCAAAGACCCAGGCAGAGACCGCCTCGAAGGAGCGGCTGATGGTGATGCTGTTCGAGACCGCGCTGCGGCACATCCGCACGGGTGCAGGTTTGCTCGAGCAGGGGCGGCCTCGCGAAGCGGTGACGCCGCTGACGAAGGCCAACGACATCGTCGCCGAGCTGCGGTCGACGCTCGATGTCGCGCGCGCGCCCGAGCTGTGCGAGCACCTCGGCGAGCTCTACCTCTTCGTCTGCGCGCGGCTGTTGCGTGCGGGAATCGCCCACGACGCGGTGGCGGCGCGGGAGGCCGAGCGGGCGTTCGCGCCGGTGGTCGAGGCGTTCGCCACCGCGGTCGCCGAGCTCAAGGCGGGCCCGCAGGCGGAGCTCAGCCCGTGAGCGCCCCGGAGCTGGCGGCGCTGACCCAGTCGCTCACCCAGGCGCACCTGCAGCTCGACCGCGACCAGGTGCTGGAAGCCGCGGAGGCCCTGAAGTTGGCCGCGGTACAGTGCGCCACCGCCCAGACGCGGGGCGTCGTGGTGGAGGCGGGGCTCCTCGAGGGCCTGCAGGCGCTGCAGCGCCGCTGCGCCCAGGCCGGACAGGCGGCGCTCGCCCGGCTGGTCGCGACCGGCCGCGACGCGGGCGCGATTCAGCGCGCGATCCGCGCCTACACCGACCAGCAGCAGTAGCCGTTCGCACCCATCGCAAGGGGCTCATCCCGATTCAAGTCGGGCGGACGCGTTTGACGGTCACCGCGGACTGCCGGCGGACACCGCTCAGGCGGCGACGCCGGAGAGGTTCATCGCGCGACGCAGGTCGCTGGGAGCGGTGGCGAAGGTGAGCGCGACCGCCGCCTCGACCAGTCCTTCCGCGACGAGAATCCCCAGTGCCTGGTCGAGGGTGTGCATCTGCTTCTCGCCGCCTCGCTCGATCGTCAACGGCAGGGTCTTCAGCCGCGCGGGGTCACGAATGCACTCCTTGACGCTGTAGGTGTTCACCAGCACCTCGGTAGCGAGCACCCGGCCACGGGCCTTCTTTCTCGGCAGCAGCCGCTGGCAGACGATCCCCCGCAGGGCATCGGCGATCCGCTCACGGGCCGCGGCCTGATCCTCAGAAGGGAACATCGAGAGCATCCGCTGAATGGTGTGCACCGAGCTGCCGGTGTGGAAGGTGGCGACCACCAGGTGTCCGCTCTCGGCGGCCTGGATCGACACCTCCATCGTGTCGCGGTCGCGGATCTCGCCGACGAAGAGCACGTCAGGGTCCTCGCGCATCGCGGCGCGCAGGCCCTCCTGGAAGCTCCGGGTGTCGCGGCCGACCTCCCGCTGGGAGATGCAGGCGCCCGGCTGAAGCAGCCGGTATTCGATCGGGTCCTCGATGGTGACCACATGCACCGGATTCTGGGCGGCGATGTAGGTGAGAATCGACGCCGCGGTGGTGGTCTTCCCGCTGCCGGTCGGGCCGGTGATCAACACCAACCCGGGGCCGCGCTCGGACAAGCCTTTGACCACCGCGGGAAGCCGCAGCTCCTGAAACCCCGGCACGGTCGAGGCGATCACCCGCACCGCTAGCGCGCTCTTTCCGTTCACCTGGAAGACGTGGCCCCGGAAACGGGTGCCCTGGGTCTCCTCGAAGGAGTACTCCCACTCGGAGCCCGACTGGTTGGGCGTGCGCCCTGAGGTGTGGAAGATGATCGAGTCGATCTGCTCGCTCGAAAGCGCCGGCCCGGCGACCCGCTGCAGCGCGCCGTCGATGCGGACAAACGGGGCAGAATCGGCACGCAGGTGTAGGTCCGAGCCCTTCACCGCCGCGGTGCCCTTCAACAAGTCGACCAGCAGCTTCCGGGCGTCGGCAGGATCCACGAGGGCTCTTCGACACGCTGAGCGAACAACTTTAAGCGCTCATTTAATTGCACGAATACGCCGCGGTGGACGTCGTCGACACCGCTGCCGGGCTGATGCTGTAGCGGGTGTAGCCACTGCTCGCATAGCCACCGACAGGCCAACAATCGCGCGCGCGCACCGCATCGTCGACGGCGCTCGCCAGATCCCAGTTGGCGCGACGGCGGGCCTTCTCGTAGCCGGCGACGCGATCCACCGAGCTCTTCCAGGTCGAGTCCCCCCAGAGCAGATCCCGCCGCAGCTCGAGGAACTTCTTCAACCACACGTCCTCGGTCACCGCGCCGCCGATGTGCGTCACTCCGAGCGCGGTGTTGGTCTGGCGCACGAGCGTGTCGTCGCCCTGGTTGATCCACAGGTCGTACAGCGCCGCCTTGCTGAGCGCCGCGACGAGGCCGGTCGCCGCGGCGGCCTGCATCGCCGGGCCGTAGTAGAGCTGATCGACGACCTGGTCCTGGCAGTGTTTGAAGTCGGCACGGGTCATCGCGTCGGTGGCGCTGACGCCCCAGTCGGCGACCCAGTTTCCGGCGGCGTCGAGGAGGGTGGTGTCTGCCTGGTCTTTCCCCGTCTGCAGGAAGGCGGTGTTGAGCGTGGTGAGCGCCGGCATGTACTTCGCCATCCGGTTTCCCTGTGCCGGGGTCCGCAACAGGCCGTAGCAGCCAATGACGAGGATCGCGTCTCCGGTGCCGGTGCAGAAGCCAGCTCGCCCCGAGGTGTAGCCGCGGCCGTCCTTGATGTTCTCGGAGTAGGCGTAGTCGAGGATCGGGGTGTCGTTCTCCCAGATGCTGGTCAACGCCTCGGCGACCGCCTTCTGGTTCGGGGTCAGCGCGCTGCCTGCGTCAGCGGGGCCGCCACCGCCGCCGCCCGTCGAGCCGCCAGCTCCACCGCCGACCGAGCCCCCCCCTGACGAACCACCCAGTCCGCCACCACCGCCGCTGGCGCCGCCGCAACCGCACAGCGCGAGGGCTGAGATCGCAGCCAGCGCCAGGCCCCACGTCCCCAGTTGCTTTCTGTCGGAGAGCGACATCGGCCGGTGCTTTAGAGCACGCACCTCCGAACGATGAGGAACTGGCTCGTGACGCCGGTGAACGAGCCACCGTACGAGGTGCCGCCGAAGGGCTCCCAGCCATCCGGAATCGAGATCGCCGAGCCGGCGAAGGTGCTCGTCGCGGTAGAAGTGTTGTCGACCGTCGGAATGTTGTCGTACGACAGCCGCTGCACCTCCCACTTCTTACATGCAGACGGAACCTGCGCGTTGGCGTTCCCGGCGTCGGTGATCAGCTGACCGGCGTCGGTGAGCAGCTGCCCGACGAGGTTCGACCCACAGGCGCCAAGGACCACCAACCCGAAACCGCCGAGCACTGCCAGCCACCACCTTCTGATCGTCATCAGGCCTCCTGGGGGAGAGCGCGACTCACCACGCGCGAGCGGCTCCGTCAATCCGGGCTGGGGACTGCTACGGTGTAGCCCTTGTCACGGCCACCGCCCAGCGCCTGCGCCAATGGGTGACCCCGCTCCCGCCAAAGCGCCTTCCTCGATCTGGCTGGCGGCTTTCGGATACTTCGCCTCGTACGCACCCTACTCGGCACTGACCAAGGCCCTCTCGGACGGCGCGCTCGGCCCGAAGGTCCCAGGCAATGCGATCCTCCCGCTGTCGACGCTGACCTCGGTGGCGGGGATGCTGGTCTTCCTCTTCGCCTCGGGGTGGTGGCGATCCGCGGGGCGGCTGCAGCTCGGCCGTTGGCGGGTGCCGGTGCCGGGCCGCTGGACGCTGCTGTCTGGCCTTTGCAGCGCGACGATTATCACCACCACCACCCTCGCCTACACCTTCGAGGGCGTGAGCATCGTGCTGATGATGCTGCTGATGCGGGGCGGCGTGTTGGTGATCGCCCCCGTGGTGGATGCGCTCACCGGCCGGAAGATTCAGTGGTTCAACTGGGTGGCGCTCGGACTCACCTTGAGCTCCCTGCTGGTGGCGGCGGGGACGCCCCACGACCTGCGGCTCACGCTCTTCGCGATGCTCGACGTCGCCGCCTACGTGACGAGCTACTTCATCCGCCTGCGCTTCATGAGCCGGCTGGCGAAGAGCGACTCGCCCGAAGCGAGCAAGAAGTACTTCGTCGAGGAGCAGCTGATCGCCGCGCCGGCGGCGTTCCTCGGGGTCGCGCTGCTCGCCGCGATCGGCACCGACGG